>MTNI01000225.1 GCA_002011415.1 Candidatus Acetothermia bacterium JdFR-47 | reverse complement strand
ATGTCCAGCCACGCCCCGTGCCATCCCCGGTCCGACTGGCGGATCACGACGAGGTACGTGAAGTCACGTGTCTCGGCAAGGGGCACCCATGCCACCGGCTCCCCCTCGTCGAACGCCACAACTACTGGCTGCACGCTCTCGGAGTTCCGGGAAAAGAGCTTCGCCCCCAGAGTGACCAGCGCGTGCCCTCGTACCCCCGGGACCCCACGGGGCATGAATAGGTTTGTAGGGCGGATCCTCTGCCACGGCCCAAGAGCGGACATTTCTATTCCCTCAATGGCCTCGCTGCATTCGGTGGGGAATGTCCCCGGGATGCTTAGGGGATAGGTGCGTGGGGCACCGGGATCCCTGACCGGGAAGCTCACCACCCATACCTCCGAAGTCCCGGCCTTCTCGCCACCCCGGTACTCGAACCCGCCGAGCACGTAAACCCAACCCGTCTCCAGAGAGAGGGCAGGGGGAAACACCAAGGCCCCGGTCCCCCCAGCGAAACGTCCCAACTCAACCACGGTGAAACTTGTATCCCCAACGCTTTTCTCAATCGCCGCGTATTTCAAAACGCAAAGCGCGGAGGAGAGCTCGACAAGCCAAACCACATGGACCAGCTCTTCATCCACCGCCAGCGCAGGCAAGCCACCGGAAGAATCCAGCTCCCAAAGCCCTGTCCCAGCCAGGGAAGCGGGATCCACACTGGCAAGCCAGACCCCTCCTTCCCTCTCCTCCCAGGCAAGCCACAGTTCCCCTTCCGTCGCGAAAGCGGAAAACCTCTTCACATCATGCCCTGCAGGGGTGAGCGGCAAGGGCCCGCCGATCGGGTCCCCCTCCTCGGTCAAGGCGAGGGCAAAAACCTGGGTATCCGCTTCGGGAGACCCCCGGGCGAGGAAAAGCACTCGCGGGCCGGCAGGCGAGGGGACCAGCTGAGGCCTGCCCCTGTAGTCGAGTTCAAGTGAAA
The DNA here is from genome assembly GCA_002011415.1 of Candidatus Acetothermia bacterium JdFR-47. Lineage (GTDB taxonomy): Bacteria > Bipolaricaulota > Bipolaricaulia > Bipolaricaulales > Bipolaricaulaceae > JdFR-47. The sequence continues at coordinate 4,503 of MTNI01000225.1, read as the reverse complement.
GGCCGTGAGGGGCCTCCACGGCCCCAGCCGGAGTGATCGCAGCCAGGAACAAGGCCAGCTTATCATCGAGCCTGTCTGACCAAGCAAGCCAGGTTCCCTCGGAGGACGGCAGGAGTCCGCATTCATCCCTCTGGGAAAGCTCGGCCACAGGGATCCCCCGGCTCCAACTTCCCGGGATAGGGGGCGTCCGCCGTTGCCCCCACACCACCAAGGAAAAAAAGAACACGACGCAGCAAAGAAGTACCAACCACATCCATCCCGGTTTGGCACTCGCTCCCTTGATGGCCTTCCCCCCTCGAGGCATGTCCGCGATCGAGCTTAGTGAAAGCAAAACGGTTCCGCAAAAAAGAGGGGCCCATCTTCCGATGGGCCCCTCGAAGTTTCCCTCAGCTTAGGAGGGCTCAACCACCGATCGCAGCAGCGCGGGCCTCCACGTCGATGGACCAGGTCTCGAAGTGCGGGGTGTCGTGCCAGTGGCGGGTGAGCCACGGCTTGGTCAGGGTGACCTGGGTGTAGTAGTAGATCGGGGCAATGGCTGCGATGTCGTCGCACAGGAGCTTCTCGGCCTCCCAGTAGAGCTGCTTCCGGACCTCGGGGTCCTGCTCCATTTGGGCCTGAAGGGTGAGGTCGGCGAAGCGCTTGATCAGGTCACCGACGTACGGATCGTCGAGGCTCATCCGCGGCCGGTTGGCGCCCTCCACCGGGTTGAACACCTCGTGCACCCAGTTGTTCTCGTCCGGGTAGTCCTGGCACCAACCGAGGCGCCAGATGTGGGGCACGTTCTCAACCGGGGTTTCCTTCTCGATGGTCTTCAGGTAAACCTTCCACTCCTGAGTCTCGATGGTGATCTTGGCCTTGGGGAACGCCTCCAGCCACATGGCCTGGATGGCCTGGGCGATGCGGGAGTGGCCCTCGGACACGTTGTGCATGAGCAGGAGCTCAAGCCCCTCACCGTCCGGATAGCCAGCCTCCGCCATCAGCTTCCGGGCCTCCTCCAGGGCGCGCTCGTAGCCCCAGCCGCCCAGCTCCTCGGGCAGGGCCCACGGCGCGATGCCCGGATCGAGGGCAGCGTTACCGAAGATCATGCTCGGAGCAAACGTGTTGGCCGGGATCTGGCCGCCCTTGGTGACCTCCTCGACCAGGGTCTTCCGGTCGATGGCCATGGACAGAGCCCGCCGCACCCGCGGGTCGTCCACCGGCGGCTTGGTGGTGGTGAACCCGTAGTAGTACGTGCAAGGGATCGGCCGGATGGTGAGCTGCTGCGAGAGGACCGGGTCTGCCTTCACGTTGTCCATCTCCGGAAGGGGCACACCACCGTAGTCGAGTTCGTCGTTGAGGTACATGGCGAACTCGGTGGAGATCTCCTCCACCATGGTGAGGTAGATCTCGTCGATGTTCCCCGGGACCTTGTCCCAATCCGGCCAGTACGGGTTCTTCACGAGAACCATGTGGTCCTCGTGCACCCACTCCTTCATGCAGTAGGGACCGTTGGTAACGATGTTGCCAGGCTCAGTCCAAGCCTCACCGTACTCCTCGATGACCCACTTGGGCTGCGGCCGGGCCACCCACATGGAGGCGATCTGGAGGAAGTAGGCCGCCGGGGTCCTGAGGGTAAACCGCACAGTGAAGTCATCCAGGGCCTCGACACCTACGTTGTCCATGAGTTCCTGGAAGTTCTCGGCCTCAGGGTCCGCGTTGTTGAAATCGCTGGCGCCCTTGATGATGTAAAGCACGTAGGCGTAGTCCGAGGCAGTTCGCGGGTCCAGCGTCCGCTTCACACCATACACCACATCGTGGGCGTTCACGACCCGGTCGAGCTGGGTTACCTCACCGGTTTCGGGGTCGCAGTGCACCCAGTGGACGTCCTTCCTCATGTAGAAGGTGATCTGTAGCCCGTCCTCGGAGAACTCCCAGTGAGTAGCGAGCTCGGGGAGGGGGGACATGTCCTCTTCCGCCAGGTCGGTGAGGCCGAGGAACAGCTGCTCTGTGACCGTCACCGAGGTGGTGTCGGTAGCAAGCGCCGGGTCAGCCGTAGGCGGCTCTGTTCCCAGGTTCCCCCGCAGGACCACCTTCTCACCCAGTACGGGCCACAAGAACAGCCCAACAAGCACTACACTGAGCCCCAAAATCTTGACCATTCTCATCTTCACAACCTCCTGTATTCCCCAAAACTACGTTCCGGCAATCAAAACTCACCTATGTTCTTTGTTTGCCTTCCATCACCTCCTCTCTGCAAAAGCGGAATTATTTTAGGAACCGCGAAGTCTCGGGTCAAGGGCGTCACGCAACCCATCCCCGAGGAAGTTAAACGCTAGCGTGGTGAGCGTCAGGGCCCCGCCAGGTATCAGGCACTCCCAGGGATACACCCGCAACGCCTGATACGTATCGGAGATCATCAGCCCCCAGCTTGGAGTGGGAGGGGTTACGCCGAGACCGATGAAGCTCAAGAAGGCCTCAGTNAGGATGTAGCCAGGGATGGCTAGAGTCTCTGCCACCACACACGGGCCAATGATGTTGGGCAGGATGTGCCGAAAAACGATACGGAGGTTGCTCGCTCCNAGAGCGCGGGCGGCCTCGATGTATTCTTTTTCCTTAACCGAAAGGGTTTGTCCTCGGGCAAGCCGCGCCATTCCGATCCAGTTCANAAGGCCAAGNGCGAGGAACACGAAGAACAACCCCCCCATGGCCTTGTCGATCCGGGTGAGCACGCCGATGAAACCGCCCACCCCAGCCCGACTGACCGCCTTGAAGTAAGCCTGGAGCAAGATGATAAAGATGAGAACCGGGAACCCGTACAGGAAATCCACAAACCTCATCATGATGTTGTCGATGGCTGGCCTGGCAAAGCCGGAGATCACCCCGTACGTAAGCCCAACCACCAGGCTCACCGTGGCCGCCACCACGGCCACCGACAGCGAGACGCGGGTACCGTAAATCGTTCGGCTGAGAATGTCCCGCCCCAGGTAATCCGTGCCCAGGGGGTACCCAGGTGTCCCCGGAGGCAAATCGCGACTGCGGAAGCTGGTTTGGGCGTAGTGTTTGGGGCGATCAAGGGCTTCACCTCGAGGCCCAAGGGGATAGCTATAATGGAGTTGTCTGCAAACAGTGCCACGATGGTGATCATCAGGACGAAGGTTCCCCCCACAACGGCCGCTTTGTTCTTGAGCAGTTGATGAAATGCGTCCCTGATAGGCCCCCGTGACCTTCTCTCAACAACCCGCTCTGGCACCGATTGGCCCTTCATCTTCACCTCGTCTTAATCGTAGCGAATTCGCGGATCAAGCCACGCATAGCTGATGTCTACGAGCAGGTTCCCGAGGACCAGGAGCACAGCGTAGACCAGCGTGGCACCCATAATCACCGGATAGTCCCGGTTGGTGATGCTGACGACGAAGTACTTCCCCATGCCGGGAATCCCGAAGATCCGCTCTACGATCAAACTCCCGGTCACGATCCCTGCGAACATGGGACCAAGCACCGTGGCCACTGGGATGAGGCTGTTGCGGAGCCCGTGTATGACGATCACCCTGAAACTGTCGAGCCCCTTGGCCATGGCCGTGCGCATGTAATCCTCGCGGATCACCTGAAGCAAGCTGGCGCGGGTAAGCCGGGCGATGGAAGCCGAATAAGCAGTTCCCAGCGTCACCATGGGGAGGAAGGCATGGGCCCAGAACTCATGCGTCAAGGGAGGGAAGAAACCGAGATAAAGCTGAGTGTAATCCACCCCCCACCTGGCAGCGGGGAACCACCCCANGTGAATGGCAAAGATCCATATGAGCAGGGGCCCAAGCACCATGTTCGGAATGGAGACCCCAAGGATGGCGATGAACGTGGCCGCGTAATCGATGGGGGTGTTCTGCTTGACCGCTGCGATCGTGCCAGCTGGGATCCCGATAAGAAGGGCTAGCATCAGAGACAAGACACCGAGTTGTGCAGAGATTGGAAAAGTTCTCCTTAGAATATCATTTACAGATTGGTTTCGACTGTAATAAGATGGCCCCAGATCCAGCCGTAAGGCGTCCCAGATCCACCGCCCGAGCTGAACATAAACCGGTTCGTCCAGGCGGTACTTACGCATCAGGTTCTGCCTCACACTTTCGGGCAGTTGTTTTTCTCCGGCGTAGTCAAAGGGCCCCCCTGGGATAGAGTGAGCGAGGAGGAAGGTAGCGGTCATAATCGCAAGGAGAACCGGAATAGCCCACAGTATCCGACGGATGATGTACTTTGTCACTCGCTCAACCTCCAGTACGCATACGACTTATATGTGAGCTAGCGGCCTACTGTAACCTCAGGGCCCCAAACCGTCAAGAAACAGGCTGTGAACCTTTCTATAGACTTCTTTCGTAGCTTGGTTCCCCTCGTGACCGCACTGCAAAACCTTGCCGGTCTATGCGGGTTACTCCCAAAATTCAGGTTGGGTTTTCATTTTAAGCGGGGATCCATCACATCGCGAAGGCTATCGCCAAGGATGTTGAACCCGAACACCGTTATGACGATGAATAG
>MTNI01000060.1 GCA_002011415.1 Candidatus Acetothermia bacterium JdFR-47 | reverse complement strand
CGAATCACGGGGAGGGAAGGGGGCGGGCGCTCCCCAGCCTCGATGCGCGAAAGCCGCGACGGCTCGAGCCCCACGCGGCGGGCGAGCTCCCGTAGGGGAAGCCCTTGAGCGAGACGGGCCCTGCGCACAAGCTGCCCGAAGGTCGCCTTGGGCATGGCACACCATATCGCCTTTGTTGACATCTGTCAACAAAACGTATTGTTCCCTACCTTCTCTTTGGGTTAGGATTTCATGTGGCCCGCTGGATCTTGCACGTCGACATGGACGCTTTCTACGCGTCCGTAGAACAGCTCGATAACCCCTCCCTGCGGGGAAAGCCCGTGATCGTAGGGGGTTTAGGACCTCGGGGGGTGGTGGCCACCGCCTCTTACGAGGCCCGCGCTTATGGGGTTCACTCCGCTATGCCCATGGCCAAGGCCCGCAGGCTCTGTCCCCAGGGCGTGTTCCTGCCGCCGCGCTTTCCCCGCTACGAGGAGATCGCGGCCCGGATCCGGGAGATCTTCAGGGAGTACACGCCCTTGGTGGAGCCGGTGTCCCTGGACGAGGCATTCCTCGACCTCACGGGTACCGAGCGTCTGCACGGCCCCCCCGAACGGGTGGCCCAAGAGATCCACAGGCGTATCCCCGAGGAGCTGGGGCTCTCCTGCTCGGTGGGCCTGGCCCCGAACAAGCTCCTGGCGAAGCTGGCCTCGGACGCGGCCAAGCCGGGGGGCCTGCGAGTCATCCGGCCTGAGGACGTAAGGGGCTTCCTCACCCCCCTTCCGGTGGACCGCCTGTGGGGGATCGGTCCCAAGACGGCCCGCCGGCTCGCTGAGCGCGGCATCCACACTGTGGGCGACCTCCAGGCAGTGGACGCCACNTTGCTCATCTCCTGGTTCGGCCCCAAGGCGGGGGAAGCGCTGTGGAAGCTGGCTCGGGGCCTGGACAACTCGCCCGTGGTCCCGGCCCGGGAGGCCAAGAGCCTATCGCAGGAGGTAACTTACCCCGAGGACCTGTACGACCAGGAGGCGATCCTCTCGGAGGTAAAGCGCCTGGCAACCCTGGTGGCCGACCGCCTCAGAGGGGAGGGCCTCCTCGCCCGCACGGTGCGTCTCAAGGTACGGTGGGCAGACTTCACCACGCAGACCCGCCAGGTGCGCCTCCCCGAGCCAACCGACCACCCGCTGCTCCTCGCGGAGGCGGCGATCTCGCTCCTCTCCAGGTTCCCGAGGGAGGACCGGGGGGTGCGGCTCCTGGGCGTGGGGGTGGACGGCCTCGTTCCCGCCGATTTTCGGCCGCTGCACCTGTTTGCCCCTGAGTCCCTCGGCGACGCGATCTGGAAAGTGCGGGCCCGTCACGGCGAGGATTCCCTGACCCTGGGGGCAGAGGTGCGCCGTGGGCCTGGCCCCGAAACGGCACCCCACACCGAAAAAGGGAGTACCCCCGAATAAGCTAAGCCCGCTAAAGTCTGTACAATCTATACGAGGTGGTGTATATGAAAAGCCTAAGGATTACGCTTGCCGTTGTGCTGTGTGCTTTCGCCTGGGCAGGTGCGCAGACCCTATGTGACTACAAGACGCCGGAGACGAGCCTCGAGGACATGAGCCTTTCCTTCTACTACCGGCACTACGACGATCCGGCCACTCCTGGGCCTGATATCAGTTCAGGGCGGCTGTTTCTGAGCTATAACCTGCTTTATGACTCCCCCGCGCTCGGGTATGCGCTGGCCGGCTCCGGGGAGCTAAGCCTGGACAACCTGGGGCTCGCGGGGATCGTGGGCCAAGCGTCGGGCACCCTGCGCCGTTACTTCTCCGAGGGACTGCCTTATTTCGCCTTCGGGGGGATCGAATCGTCTTGGGCCTCGGGCTTCCCCCGGCCGGCGCTGGAGTTGCGGGCAGGTCTAGGCTATGGGCACTTCGCCGACGTGACCCCCATGGCCAAGGCCTACCGTATCGAGACCAAGCTCCTCACCATAGGGGCCATCGCCTCTTCCTTCTCTGATGAAACCCTGCTCGCGATCGCTGAGGAGATCGGGCGAGAGGCCGAATACGGTGACATAAGCGACCTGGTGGCCGCGGTGGAGGGCATCATCGAGGAGAGCACCGGGGCCACGTTGGACGCCCGCGCGCTCCTCGCCATCGAGGACATCATCCAGGCCACCGGCAGCGAACGGTATTGTGGTTACGCCGTCCAGTTCGGGATGGGTTACGAGATCATCGACCCCCGGGGCGAGACGCGGGACTTCCTGCTCACCCTGTCCGCCGACGGCGCCTTGGCCCCCGAGCCCGGTTCTCAGCTCCTGCTCCGGGCCAGCCTCTCGGGGCCGTACCGGATCACCGAGCAGTACACCCTGACCCTGTCCGCCTCTTACGACTACCAGCTGAACGACACCACATCCTTCACGGCCGAGTACGCCATGCGCCAGGTGAAGCCCCTGGGGCAGGTGCCGGCCGGGGATCAGTCAGCTTCGTTCCAGCTTTCCTTCGACCTCGGAGGGGTCGACCTCACGCTGCAGGTCACGTTCTCCAAGGTCGCCGAAGCCCCTGGCTGGACCCAGGATTTCCTGATCTCGGTGGCCATGGATCTGCTCTGAGCTTAGGGGTCAAGCTCGCGCAGGAAGGCGGCCATCGTCTCGTCGCAGAGGCGATCGGCCGCCTCGGCTTTGGGGAAGAAGCGGGCCTCGGTGATCTCGTCGGGGTCAGGATTGGGCTCGCCCAAAAGCTCCACCTCGTAGAAGAACATGAGCCAGTGGAGGCCAGTGTGTACCCCCACTTTGGTCCGCACCCCGAGGAGCTTCCCCACCCGGCAGGGGACACGGAGCTCCTCCACCACCTCCCGCCCCACTGCCTGTTCGGGGGATTCCCCGAACGAGAGGAACCCTCCGGGAAAGGACCACAGCCCCTTGGTCAGCCCCCGGGCGGCCCGCACGAGGAGGACCTCCCCCCCTCTCCTCACGATACCCTCGGCCACCGCCCGCGGCAGGGACCGATGCACGGCCTGGCGCAGGATCGGCGAGGCGTCCCCCCGCCCCGGGACGTCGTCCTTCCCCACCCACTCGTGCGGGTGCCGCTCGAGGATCGGGATCCCAAATAGCACTTCCTCCCCGCCCCAGGGGAGCTTATACAGAACCTTGAACGGAAACGGGATCGGCTCCCCTTCCCGAGGCAGGTCCAATTGCCCGTCCCTCTCCACGGTGTACACCTTGCCGTCGAGCTCGAGGTAGAGGTAGGCCATGGCAGGATTCTAACCGGCCCCTCTTTGCGGCCCAATCGCGCATACCGGATAATCCGCGCACGAAACTAAAAATCGGGAAGGTGACGCGATGCACACCATCCTCGAAAAACGTGAGCTCGGACCAAGCCTTAAAGAATACGTGGTGAAGGCCCCGCTCGTGGCCCGGGCGGCCCGGGCAGGCCAGTTCGTGGTGATCCGCCTCCACGAGCGGGGGGAGCGGATCCCCCTCACGCTCGCCGATTGGGACGCGAAAGCCGGCACCATCACCCTGGTGGTACAGGAGGTGGGGAAGACCACCCGCGAGCTGGGGGAGCGGTTCGGCGTGGGGGACGCCATCCGAGACATCGCCGGTCCCCTGGGGGAGCCGTCGGAGATCAAGCGCTACGGTACCGTGATCTGCGTGGCCGGGGGCGTGGGCATAGCCCCGGTATACCCCATCGCCCGAGCACTAAGAAACGCGGGCAATCACGTGATCGGGGTCGCCGGGGCCCGGAATCAGGGCCTTTTATTTTGGCTCGATCGCTTGGAGGCCGTATGCAACGAGCTCATCGTGGCCACCGACGACGGGAGTTACGGGAGGAAAGGGCTTGTGACCGAGCCCCTGGCCGAGCTCCTGGCGTCCCGGAAGGTGGACCGGGTGTGGGCCATCGGCCCTGCGGTAATGATGAAGTTCTGCTCCCTGACCTGTAAGGAGGCGGGGGTGCCGGTGATCGTCTCCCTCAACCCCATCATGATAGACGGTACCGGCATGTGCGGGGCCTGTCGGGCCGAGGTGGACGGGCAGGTCCGCTTCGCCTGCGTGGACGGCCCCGAGTTCCCCGGGGACAAGGTCAACTGGGACCTCCTCATCGCGCGCCTTGCGGCCTATCGGGATGAGGAGAAGTGTGCTCTCGAGCGCTGGCTCAGCGCCCTCAAGGAGGCCACCAGGTGATCCGGGAAAAACAGGTACCCATGCGAGAGCAGGACCCGGCCGTCCGGGTCCATAACTTCGACGAGGTACCGTTCGGCTATACCCCGGAGGAGGCGATGGAAGAGGCGGCCCGCTGCCTGGGCTGCAAGAAGGCCCCCTGTACCCAAGGGTGCCCCGTGGGGGTCGACATCCCCACGTTCATCCGCCAGGTGAAGGAGGGGGACTTCCGGGGGGCGGTGCGCACTATCAAGGCTGCCAACAACCTACCGGCTATCTGTGGCCGGGTGTGCCCCCAAGAGACCCAGTGCCAAGGGGTGTGCACCCTGGGAAGGAAGTTCGAGCCCGTGGCCATCGGGCGCCTGGAGCGGTTTGTGGCCGATTGGGAGCGAGCACAAGGGGTGGAGATCCCTGAGGTAGGGGCCCCGACCGGCTTCCGGGTGGCGGTGATCGGCTCCGGTCCAGCCGGGCTCGCCTGTGCCGCCGATCTCAGGCGCATGGGGCATGAGGTCACCATTTTCGAGGCGCTGCACGAGCCCGGAGGCGTCTTGATGTACGGCATCCCCGAGTTCCGCCTCCCCAAGGAGGTCGTGCGGGCGGAGATCGACGTGCTGCGGAAGATGGGCGTGGAGATCGTGGTCAACGCCGTGGTAGGAAAAACATTCACGTTGGACGACCTTTTGGCGGGCGGCTATCACGCCGTGTTCGTGGGAACCGGGGCCGGCCTGCCCCGGTTCCTAGGAGTGCCGGGGGAGTCCCTCATCGGAGTGTACTCGGCCAACGAGTTCCTCACCCGGGTAAACCTCATGCGGGCCTATCTCTTCCCTGAGTACGACACCCCGGTCAAGGTAGGCAAACGCGTAGCAGTGGTGGGCGGGGGCAACGTGGCCATGGACGCGGCCCGTACCGCGTTGCGCCTGGGGGCCGAGGAGGTGTTGGTCCTGTACCGGCGCACCGAGGCCGAGATGCCGGCCCGCCTGGAGGAGATCCACCACGCCAAGGAAGAGGGAGTGAAGCTCCACTTCCTGGTGACCCCGGTGCGGTTCCTGGGCGGGAACGGGGTGCTCGAGCAGGTGGAGTGCATCCGCATGGAGCTGGGGCCGCCGGACGACTCCGGCCGTCGCCGGCCCGTGCCCATCGAGGGCTCCGAGTTCACTTTGCCCGTGGATACAGCGATCATCGCCATCGGCAACCAACCTCACCCGCTCGTGCCCAAGACCACGCCGGGGCTAGAGGTAAGCCGCTGGGGGACCATCGTGGCGGACGCGGACGGGGCAACGAGCAGGGAGGGCATATTCGCCGGGGGCGACATCGTGACAGGCGCGGCCACGGTGATCTCCGCCATGGG
>MTNI01000059.1 GCA_002011415.1 Candidatus Acetothermia bacterium JdFR-47 | reverse complement strand
ACCTCCCCGTCCTTCTCCACCTTGCGGAACGGGTTGGTGCGCGAGGTCCCGAGGATGGTGCCCCCCACGTACAAGATCCCGGAGACGTCCTGGGGGGTGAGGGGCTGGGCATCGTCCTGGATNGGACCCCGCCACCCATCTCGGAAGCCGATGACCTCGATCCCCTCGGCATAGGCCCTCCTGACGATGGCCCTGAGGGCCGAGTTGATCCCAGGGGAATCCCCGCCTCCTGTGAGAACACCNATGCGCTTCACCTCAGGCATAGAGCGACCTCCCAGCTGAACCGACTTGCTCCAGCATTACCCTCGCCACTTCGGCAATGGCCCCTTGCACCTTCCGACCCACCACCCGCGGGTCGAACAGCTTCTTGTTGGGGGACCAGTCCCCCGCGCTCGCCTCAAAGGTGATCGGATCGAACGCCACTCCCTCAGGTGGCAGGATCGCATCGCGGCCCTCAAGGTAGAACTCGCAGGCGGTGCGCGCGTACACGTACTGATAAGTGGTGTCCTTGTTCACCTTGCACACCCCCGCNGCCACCAAAGCCCGGACTTGATCACCGGAGAGCCCGGAGGCGCCGTGAAGCACGAGTGGCACCTGAAAACCAGCCCCCCGCAGTTTGCCGTCGATCTTCTGGGCCAGATCCACCCGCAGCTCTAGGTCCCNCCCTTTTGAAACGCCGTGCTGAGTGCCGATGGAAACGGCGAGGAGGTCCACCTCGGTCTCTTGCACGTACTCGAGGGCCTCGTCCGGATCCGTGTAGAAGGCCTCGTCAGAGGCGATCTCGTCCTCCACGCCCTTGATCTTGCCAAGCTCACCCTCCACCAGCACCCCATGGGGGCGGGCAAGCTCCACCACGTTCCTCGTGGCGGCGATGTTTTCCTCAAACGGCAGAGCGGAGGCGTCGATCATCACCGACGAACACAGTCCCTCTTCGATGGCCGGCTTGAGAAAGTCGTCGACGTGATCGGGCGTGATNTGGTCGAGGTTGACGAACACCCCGATCTTCGCCTCCGCGGCCAGGGCCCGCACGTAACCCACCAAGGCCCGCAGGCCTGCCAGAGGCCTCCCTCCGCCGGCGAACTTCGCCGCTCCCAGCGAGATCTGAAGNAGAAGATCGCTCCTGGCCTCCTCATAGGCCGAAAGCAACCCCAGAAGTACGTTGGGCTCGGCGAAGTTGTTGGCCACGAGCGCAAAGCGCTCGTCTTGGGCTCTGCGGTAAACCCTCCTTAGCTCCTCCCCACTGAGTAACGCCATACGACCTCCTTAATCGCCCTGCTCCCTCAGGTGACGTGCCGCCTCCTCCGGGGGCATCGGGTTGATGTAAAACCCGGTCCCCCACTCAAAGCCCGCCATCTGAGTGAGCCGGGGAATGATCTCCAGGTGCCAATGGTAATGGTACTCGAGGCCCTCCCCCCACCAGGGTTTGCCGACTGGCGCCCGCGTGGGAGCGTTTTGGAGCACGAAGTTGTAAGGCACGTCCCCGAGCAAGGCCTTGAGCCGCCTCAGGGTACGGCGGAGGATGTCCGCCAGCCCCAGGCGCCCTTTCTCGTCCATCGCGGTGAAGTCATGGGCGTGGTAGCGGGGCATGATGAGGAGCTCAAACGGGAACCGGGAGTCATANGGGGCAATCACCACGTACCCCTCGGATTCCTCCACGACGCGCTCCCCCACCCCAAGCTCCTGTTGCAATATGTCGCAGAAGAGACACCGCTCCGCGCGCTCATAATGCTCCCAGGTCGCTTGGAGCCTGATCTCCACCTCGCTCGGCACCACCGGGATGGCCACGATCTGGGCATGGGAGTGAGCCAGCGACGCCCCCGCCCGCGCGCCGTGGTTTTTGAAAAGCTGCACGTACCGAANCCGAGGGTCGGCCCCGAGCTCCCTAAGCCTGGCGACGTAGGTATCCACCACTAGCTTCACCTGCTCGGAAGGTAGGTCCGCCAAACCCAGGTCGTGGTCGGGGGTCTCGATCACCACCTCATGGGCACCCACGCCGTTCATGCGGTCGAAGGCCCCCAGACCGGCCCTCCCAAGCTCGGGATAGTCCCCCAAGGCGGGAAACTTGTTGGGTACCACCCGCACTAACCACCCCCCAGTGGGGGACTTAACCCGGTATATCTCAGGAGGGGTCAGGTGCTCGTTCCCCGGGCAAAAGGGACAGTTATCCGGAGATGCGGCCCGCCCCTCCTCGCTGACTCGGAAGTCGGAAGGACGCTTGCCCCGCTCCGGGGCGATGATCACCCACCGCCCCCTGATCGGCCCTCGCCTCAGCTCCGGCATCCCGCCTCCCTCACCTCACTCGGAACCCGCTTGGGCTCCCAAGTTTATCTCCACTTGAGCTTTCGCCCTCACATCGGCAAGCCAGTCTTTCCACAGCTCGGTCCGGTGCTGATCCAGGATAAGCGCGGCGATCTGATCGTGGACGTCAGCCAAAGGCCTTAGTTCCCCATCGTCTCCCACAAATTGGTCGGGGTGNTCCGCGTAGTAAGCCTGTATTTCATCCTCGGTCACAGAGGCCGCGGCCGTGATCTCATCCCGCAAGGCATTTATCGCAAGCTGCTCCCTGACTTGGGCCGCGATGTCCTCGCGGAAATCCTCCAGGGTGCGCCCCTGTCGCGCGAGGATGTCCACCAGCTGCTCTTCGGTGAGGTTGTTCTGCTGGAGAATCTGATCCAAGGTCTCCTGCACCTTGGCATCCACGGTCTCCTGGGCCGGCTCGATGCCCCGCGCCCGGGCCTCCTGAAGCTCAAGCACCCTGAGGATCAACTGCTCCAAGATGTCAAGCTCATAGCGCTTGAGAAAGGCCGCCCCCTCNTCGGTGGTGAGAAGGGTCTGAGCGAAGCGGGGAAACTGCTGATATATGGTAAAAACGACTCTGGTCAAATCCGTGGCCCGGTTCAACTCCTCCCTGGTAATGGGCTCCCCGTTCACGAGGGCAACGTTTTCCTGGGCCAGGGCGAAGACACCCGCCACTAGGACCAACGCCAACACGAGTAGCTTTCGCACTAAAACCACCCCTTAGATGGAATAGGGCATTCTCGACCCTNGGCCGAGCTATGTCAACGATTGAAAAGGNAAGGCTAAGAGGAACCCCGCAGCCGGGTCCCGTGTCCTACCAAGACATCGGTGAGCTCCACCCCGATGAGCTCCACCCCTTCGTCCACGACGCAGCCGGAGAGGCGGCTTCCCTCGATCAGACAGGGGCCGATAACAACCGAGCGGACGAGGTGGGAGTCGCGCACCTTCGCCTCTGGGTGGACCCAACTCTTTCCACCGGTGAAATGAAGGTTAGCTTCGATGTAGGCCTCGCGCCCACCGATGTCGAACCANCCCTCGCGGAACACGAAGACATCGATCGCCTCCCGGGAAAGTAGCCATTTGAGGAAGTACCCGGGAGCATCCTGCCCCGCTTCGGCCTGGGAGATAAACTCCCGGATTAGGGGAAGAACCCGGCGGGGGAAAATGTAGCAGGCGGTGCTCGCCAAAGCNGACTTAGGCTCCTCCGGCTTTTCCTGAAACTCCACCACCTGGCCGCCCTCCACCACAGCGACGCCGTAGCGGCGGCGGGCCCGAGCCGGGTCCCCCAAGTCGTACAGGGCCACGAGAGTGTTCCCCTTGAAGGCATCCAGGAAAGCGGAGAGGTCNAAGAAAAACAGGTTGTCCCCTCCAATCACGAGCAGGTCCTCGTCCAAGCTCAATCGCTCCACGAGGAAGGCAAGCGCCCCCACCGAGCCCAGCTTCTCCTCCTCTGACCGGCTTTCCTCCACCACCAGCTCCACCCGCCTCCCCTGCTCCTTCGCCCATCGGGAGAAGTTCGCCTCGAACCTGCGGTTTACGGACAGGATCGGGGGTTCGGAGAACGGGTAGCGTTCCAGGATGTACTCCAGAATCGGCTTTCCCACCACCGGGAGCAGCGGCTTGGGCCGGTCCAAAGTGATGGGCCACAGGCGCTTGGCGTACCCACCAGCCAGGATGACCGTTTTCATAGCCCCTCCTCCAAGGTCCTTGCCACCACCGTCCCCAATAGCTCCCGGAGCCTCTCCAGGGACAGGTGGCGCTGCGCCAGCGCGTAATTGTGCTCTACCACTTGCTTGTACCGCCGCGGCGAGGAGAGGAGTCCGGCCGTCTCCTTTGCCGCCCGCTTAAGCACGGGGCCCGGAATACGCCACAAGCCGTCTCTATCCCGCTCCACCTTGTCCCCAAGAGACACGTACTTAAAGCCAAGCGGGGCAATATCCGTCCTGAACACTGGATACTCAAACAGCACGATCGGGAGCTTGGCCCACACCCCTTCCAGGAACTGATTGCCCCACCCCTCTTGTAAGGAAGGGTAGGTCATGACGTCGGCAAAGAGGTAGGTATCCCAGAAGGAGTAGATTTTCTCCGCTCCCCTTTGACCTCGCTGGAATGACACCCGATCGGAGACAAAGCGCGCGTCCACGCCCCGCCGGGCGATGCGGTCCTGAAGCTGCTCCATGTAGAGCTCGTCCTCGACCATGTTCGAGAGGAGCAATACCGGCCGGGCAGCGCCGTCCGCACCTCGGGACCGAGCCCATCGGCGCAAGGCAACTTGAAAAGCGGGCAGGGAGAGCTCAGCGGCCAGGTCCACGGCGAGCTCAATCCCCTTTCGCCTCACCACCCGGGTGGCTTGAAGGAGCACCACGTCCGCTGGAGCCAACCCCAAGCTCTCTCGAAAGTCCTGGTTGAACTCGTCTAAGCAGGGTCGCACCCCGAAGTCCAGCACATTGGGGACCACCACGGACTCGATGCCCCGGCGGTGGAGCTCCTCCTGGGCCAGGCGGTTGATCACCACGTGGACCAGGTGCGGATCACGGGGTGGGAAGTACTCGGCAAGCAGCCTGCGCACCAGTTCGCAGGTGGGACCCCGGTAGTCGTCCTTCTCCCAGTAAAAGTCGTGGTGGTGGGCGATGGCGGGAAGGTGCAGGGCCCGCACCGTGCGCCACAGGGCCAGCGTGGCGGGTAGATGCGGCGAAAGCGACCAGATATTTTCCACGATCAAAAGATCGATGTCGTACACGTCTACGAAGTGGCGCAATCCCCTCTCGATCCGAGCGGCCACCGCTTCGATGTGGGCGTGAAGCTCCTGTTCGGAGGGATAGTCGGTNAAGCTCTGAAATGCGTTTCTCCTGATCTTCGCGACCTCAGGATGATCCAGGGAAAGCTCTGGGATGAGGAAGGCCTCGCCATCGCCGCATCGGCCGGCACATAGGTAAACCGTGTGCCCCAGGGCCTCCAGGGCCACCCGCCACTTCTCGATCTCCAGGGAGACCCCGTCCGTTTCGCCCACCCTAAAGTGACATATGCCGATACGCGACATCGCCGATGTCCTTGGGCCGCATTGTATACGCTGTGCCGGAGAAGACAACACACCGATCCGTCATTTCGAAGCGAACGTTGTCCCCACCCGCGGCCACCTTAGGGTCGGCCGTGATGTCCTTAAGGTGCTCTA
>MTNI01000017.1 GCA_002011415.1 Candidatus Acetothermia bacterium JdFR-47 | reverse complement strand
GCTCGAGAGGGGGCAGCGGTGGTGACACTGTCCATCCCCACCCGCTACGTCCACTCGGTGGTGGAGGCGGCCCACAAGGAGGACATCCGGGCGGCCATTGANCTATTGGTGGCGTTCCTCGAGCGCTGCCACGAGGCCGATCTCACCCTGTGAGGTGCTCCCGTGAGCCGGATCCTGTTTCGCNACGTTGATGTCATCGTCACCTTCGACCGCGAAGGTCGGGAGCTCCGTGGCGGCTGGCTCCTCGTCGAAGGCAGCCGCATCGCGGCCCTGGGAGAGGGGGATCTCCCGCCTGGGCCGTTCGACGAGGTGGTGGACGGCCGTAATAAGGTCCTGATCCCGGGGATGGTGAACACCCACCATCATCTGTATCAGACGCTGTTCCGGGCCGTCCCCGGGGCCGCCGACAAGAAGCTCTTCGATTGGCTGGTCTTCCTCTACGAGCGCTGGCGCGGGATCGACGAGGAGGCGGTGTACGTCTCCACCATGATCGGGTGCATGGAGCTCCTCATTTCCGGCTGTACTACCACCACCGACCACCTGTACCTCTTTCCCAAAGGGCACACGCGCCTGATCGACGTGGAGATCGAGGCCGCACGGGAGCTCGGGATCCGGTTTCATCCCACCCGGGGCTCGATGTCGCTCTCGCGCAAGGACGGGGGCCTTCCCCCGGAGGACGTGGTCCAGGACGAGGACGAGATCCTGGCGGACTCGGAGCGCCTGATCCGCGAGTATCACGATCCCTCCTTCGGGGCCATGGTGCGGATCGCCCTGGCCCCTTGCTCCCCGTTCTCGGTGACCCCGGAGCTCATGAAGGGGGCCGCCGACCTCGCCCGTCGGCACGGGGTGCTCCTCCACACTCACCTTGCCGAGACCTTGGATGAGGAGGAGTTCTGCAGGGAGAAGTTCGGGATGCGGCCGGTGGAGTACTTGGCGGAGCTGGGCTGGCTCGAGGGAGACGTGTGGCTTGCCCACCTTGTGCACGTAAACGGGGAGGACATCGAGCGGCTTGCCCGGGCCGGGGTGGGGATGGCCCACTGCCCCGTATCGAATATGCTCCTTGGCTCCGGGATTGCCCCGGTGGTGGATATGCTCGCGGCCGGGGTGCGAGTGGGCTTGGCCGTGGACGGCTCGGCCTCGAACGACGCCTCCAATATGATCCGGGAGGCCCGCCAGGCCATGCTTCTTGCCCGGGTGCGTTACGGCGCCGAGGCCATGCCGGCGAGGAGGGCGCTGGAGCTGGCCACCCTGGGCGGCGCTCGGGTGCTCCACCGGGAGGAGGAGCTCGGGACTCTGGAGGCGGGGAAGTGCGCTGACCTCGCACTGTTCGACCTCTCCGGGCTCGAGTACGCCGGGGCGGCGGATCCAGTGGCCGCGCTCCTCCATTGCGCCACCCAGTACGCGGACATGGTGTTGGTGAACGGGCGGATCCTGGTGCGGGGTGGTCGGCTTGTGAACGAGCGCCTGTATGAGTACGTCCCTCGCCAGCGGGAGATTGCCGCCCGCCTATTGAGCAGCGCCTAAGGGAGCGGCCGCCAGCCGAGGCGCTTGAGGAGGCGGTACACGGTGGCGATGGGGAAACCCATCACGTTGAAGAAGTCCCCCTCAATGCGCTCCACGAATACCCCAGCCCGGCCTTGGATCGCGTACGCCCCCGCTTTGTCCAGGACGTCCTCGCTCGCCAGGTACCAATCGATCTCCTCCGGGGACAGGGGATGGAACTTGACCCGGGTTTCCACGAGCGCCTCCTCCCTCCCTTGGGTGGAGAGCAAGTGGACGCCGGTAACCACGGTGTGCCACCTCCCCGCCAGGGCGCCCAGCATCTCCCGGGCCTCTGCCAGGTCCCGGGGCTTCCCGAAGTGCCTACCCGCGAGGAACACCCCGGTGTCCGCCCCGACCACGATGGCCTCTCTGTGATCCGGCCATACGGCCTCCGCTTTCCTGCGGGCGGCCGTGAGCAGGTCTTCGGGGCCGGTGGGCACCCCCTCGTCAACTTTCGGCGCCGCGATCTCGAACCGCTTTGTGATGAGCGCAAGGAGCTGGGCCCGGCGGGGGGAGCTCGAGGCGAGCACGATCCGTTGCGCCTCTCGGACGGCGTTCGGATAATCCAACGTCATGGAAATCATTTTCAGCGAGAGGTGCTTGGAGTACCAGCAGGTGGGGCACCCAGAGGGGCCGGGCCGCGTGCGGTTGGCCAGCGAGTACCTGGCCCGCCAAGGTTTTGAGTTCCTAGAGCCCCAGCCGGCCACTCGGGAGGAGCTCCTCTCGGTGCACTCCGAGGAACACGTTCGCCGGGTGGAGACCGGGGACTTCTACGATCCGGACTGTCCAGTCTATCAGGGGATCGACTTTTACGCCCGTCTTGCGGTGGGGGGGGCCATCCTCGCGCAAAGGCGGGGCGGCTTCTCCCTCATGCGCCCTCCTGGCCACCACGCCGGCCCTTCCTTCTTGGGCGGCTTTTGCTACTACAACAACATAGCTATCGCCGTGCGCCTCTCGGCCCGGAAGACGCTCATCGTGGATATCGATGGGCACCATGGAAACGGCACTCAAGCTGTGTTCTTCGGGAATGAGCAGGTCACCTATGTGTCCCTGCACCGCATGTACAACTACCCCGGGACGGGGCAGCAGTCACAGAGGAACTGCTACAACTTCCCGCTCCCGCCGCGATGCGGAAAGCGGCTGTACCTTGAGACCTTGGAACGGGCCCTGGAGGCGGTGGGGCGAGGGTTCGAACAGCTCGCGATCTCGGCGGGATTCGACACCTATAAAGAAGACCCCCTGGCCTCACTCGGCCTGGAGGTCGAAACATATTACGACATCGGCTACATGCTGGGAGAGCTGGCGCTCCCCACCTTTTGTGTACTCGAGGGAGGCTACATCCCCGACATCATCGGCCCTTCAATCGAGGCCCTGATTACAGGCCTAGAAGAAGCAAAAGCAGAAACGGGACGATGAAGCCTCCGGTGCACGAATCGCAGTCGGCTTGGGCCTCGGGGCAGCAGTTCGTCCACCAGCTCGAAAGCCACGCGCATGGGTCGCAGGCGCAGGGCTCAGCCTCCGCACAGGGCCCACACGGCTCGGACTCCACGGCCAGACCCTGGGCTTGGGCAGTGGCCTCTGCCTGAGCCGTAGCTTCCGCACTTGCCTGGGCTTGAGCTTCGGCGCTGGCGTGCGCCTGGGCAGCTGCCTCTGCCTCGGCTTGGGCCATTGCCTCGCCCACGTTCACCGACATCGTGGCCACAGCCACGTCGCCGTAATGGAGTTCGAAGGCCTGGGCGGGATCTATCACGTCCCCGAGCACCACGATCGCGGCCACAGGGGTCATAGCTGGAACCGCTCCGGAGAGGAAATCCCCTTCCACCGGCACAACGATGTCCGCGGTCAGGTGGACGAAGGAGTCGCTTTGGGCGATCCAGATTGCCCCTGGGTCGAATTGGGCTCCTGCCTCGGAGTAGGCCCATACAAGCAGGGCATTCCTGCCCACGTAGGGGGAGATAGCGGCGGCGAGTTCGGGGCGGATGTTGGACTCAAGCGTGCGTTCGTCGATGTACACGAAGACGAGTAGGAACTTCTGTCCGCCCTCCTCCACGGTGAGCATGGCCACGAGGTCGGAGTCAAGCCCCGTCTGGGCAAGGATCTGCTCCAGCGATTGCCCTCCAGCCCAGCTTCCCGCGAGGAGAAGGAGGGCCGCCGTCAGGGCGAGATAACGGGTCATGCTACGGACAACACCACCACGCCGCGAACACGCCGAGCCACAGGAACCAGAAGAACGCGAGCAGCCACCAGCCACAGCATACCATTGCATGCCACCTCCTTGAAACGTTGTTAACATGGTCACTATAGCACTCCGACCAGGGGAAGGCAAGTTTCCTGCATTACATTGCTGGTTCATATGTTCACTCGCTATAATGCTGTGTCATGCTTCGTAGAGCGGTTGTGATCGCGTTTTTTCTTTCGCTCGCCCTGAGCGTGGTGGCTTCCCCCCTTAAAATCTCGCTCCCCCCCCTGATGGGTGCAGTTCCCGTGGCGCTGGGCGTGGCCTGGGGCATGTTTGGGGAGGAAGGGGTGGACGTGGAGCTCGTGCCCCTCGCGAGCCAGCGGGACCGGCTGGTCGCCTTCCAGGCCGGGCAGATCGACGCCATGGTCACGGACCTCACCTCAGCTCTTATGCTCGCCGCCCAGATGCCCGACGAGGTGGCCATNGTGAGTACGGCTTACTACCCGATCGAGGAGGGGGTGCCGCACCTCNCCCTGATCACCCAGGACTACTCCGGACTCGAGGACTTGGCCGATCTGACTATGCCAGATTCCGGGCGGACGTTGCGCATAGCTGTTCCCAGGCAGTCCGACCTGGAATTTGCCCTGGACACCCTGTTTCGCTCCCATGGGCTTGAGCCCCCGGTGGACGCCTACATCGGGCAGGATGACCTCCTCGTCAACGCCACCTGGGTCCTGTTTGGGATGGTCGCGGCGGGCGTCTTGCCCCAACCCTATGTGGATTACCTTTTGCACTACGAGTACGAGGGAAAGCCCGACTTGGTGGTGCTCTCTGACTTTGCAGGGATCCGTTCCTCCCAGCGTGATCGTGTTCCACCGGGCGTTGCTTTCGGCACGCCTTGAGGACGTAGAGGCGTTTTACCGAGGCCTTGGCCGGGCTGTGGAGCGGCTGAACTCCTCCCCGCGAGAGGAGCTGTTGGACACGGGCTGGGACGTGGCCGTGGAGCTTTTCTTCCCGGGCCTTGCCCCGGAAAACTTGGAGCCTGAAGCCAGGGCGCGGGTGGAGGAGGCCCTGGGGGGCATTCACATCCCCCTCTTTCCCGAACCCAGCCCGGTGCCCAGGGAGACCTTCGCCGAGGTGAGCGCCTGGGCCCAGGGCAAGGGGTATCTCGCAGGCGTGGTCAACTACGACCGGGTCATGGCCTCGGTCGGCCCATGATTGAAGTAGAGGGCCTTACCGTTTCCTACGGCGTCGGCCGCCGGGCCGTTCTGGCCTTGGAGGACGTCTCCCTATCGGTGGGGGAGGGCGAGTTCGTGTCGGTGGTGGGGCCGTCCGGCTGCGGCAAGTCCACGCTGCTCTTCGCCCTCGACGGCCTCGTCGTCCCCTCTAGCGGCCGTATCAAGATCGGGGGCAAAGAGGTGCGGGGGGTCCGGCGGGATGTGGCCCTGATCCTCCAAGACGCAGGACTCCTCCCTTGGAAGACCGTGCAGGCAAACGCCGAGCTCGCCGTGCGCCTCCAAGGGGGACGTGAGGACGTGGGAGAGGTGCTAAAGCAGCTTGGCCTCGCCGGGTTCGAGCGCCGTTATCCGGGGGAGCTCTCGGAGGGAATGAGGCGGCGGGTGGGGATCGCCCGGGCGCTGGCCCTGCACCCCCGGGTACTCCTTCTGGATGAACCCATGGCGAACTTGGACTCCCTCACTCGGGAGCGTATCCAGAACCTCATCCTCGAGCTCTGGCAGAGGCTCCGCTTCACCGG
>MTNI01000018.1 GCA_002011415.1 Candidatus Acetothermia bacterium JdFR-47 | reverse complement strand
GTGGAAGGTGGCTGAGAAACAGCTCGTAAGTGGCGATTGCTCGTTCGATGTCACCGTCCAGAATGTAGGCTTCCGCCACAATGTAGTAGGCACGGAGATGAACTTCGAGGTCGATGTCCAGCGCCAGAAGTGCATAATACTTTGCACTCTCGATCTCGCCGACCTGGAAATAATAGTCGGCCAGACGACGGTATTGCCACCCCTGGTCGTCCTCGCTACCGAGCGCGCTGATCACCAGACTGCATTCGTTGCTTGACAGGGTGGCATCCTCTGCCAGGTACTTGTCGTCGACGTATCTGCGGCCTTCCCAGGTCACCCGGAGCCGGTAGCTTCCGAGAGGAAGTTGTGAGGTGAAGTCCGGACGCAGCGCGAGTGCCGCCTGGAGTGGTTCGGCACCGATCTCCTCCGCCGATTGGCTGCCAGAGAGGAACACTACGTTGTCCTGACTGATCCCGACGGAAGCTTCTCCCCCGTCAGCTTCGTAGGTCAGCTCCAATCGGAGCAGTTCGTGCCACGGCGGATCGACGGTGAGAAGGGGAATCGCGTCGAACGTAGCGGANGAGGGCTGCATGTCCGGTGATGGGGATACGAGCCCTGAAACCATCAGCGCGCTGAGGTTCGCCGCTTCTTGCAATGCATCGAGGGCGGCCGTGTTTGAGAGGCGGACGCGGAGAACGACCGGATCGCCAGTGAAGACGTCCGAGTAGTCGAGATCCATGGTTAGCTCGAGNGGAGCCGCCAGCGTGGAGATCCCTCCAATAAGGCCAGTGGTCAAGATCAGGATCGCAATTCGCACAATACTCAGATTTTGCATCCTAACCCCCTAATTGTCCTTGATGTGGAGCTGTGGATCACAGACGTTGCCAAACGTCGTGGGCCACGGAGTGTTTTTCAGATCTCCGATGTCGTTATACTCGGCGGCTGTGTAGTACCGCATGACGCAGTNTATGGCACCGCCCGTTACGGGTGTGTGATGTCGGAAGCCAGACCCATGTCCCATCTCGTGTACCGTGACGTGGTTGGTCTCGAACGCAATGCGAAGCGCAGCCAGGAACCTTGTGATCGGGTCAAGCAGGTTGCCGCCGCGGGTTACGACGAGCTGCAGGATATGGAGTCGGATTCGTTCCGTGTAGACGTTCACGCGCGGATCGGCGGTTCTTGGCGGACCACCGGCTCCAGGCCCATCGGTCAGCCCCCAGAAACTGAGCGGCGCTGTGTTTCTTGTGTCCGCGACGACGTGCAGGGCGTGCTGAGCCCCGCAACTGCGCGCTGCGGTGCGGTTGAAGTTGATCTCACGCTTTTTGGCGGCAATCAAGCCCGCCCCGGTCCACTCGTTGTTGTTGATGTAGATAATCGGAATCCCTGACGCGGCGGTGAAGAACGCCCGAGCGGCAAGGCTATCCGGATCGTAGACGAACAGCTCCTTCTGCCGGAGGCTCAAGCGCAAGTATGTCCCCCGACTGAGGAACCCTCGGTACTCCTCGAATGCAGCAAGGCCGTCACCGTTGAAGTTGGAGCGTGGGAAAGNGTCAATGTCCTCCTTCGGATCCGCGGGATCCGACTCCCGGGCAATCGGCCAGCCAACAGCCCTCAGAATCACCCCCCAGACCGAATCCCACCCCCGGTCCGGGATGTGGTTCTCGTCGGCGTCGAACGGGATCGTCACCCGGTTGTCGGCGAACTCTTGCTTCAAGCCGCGCCCGTTCAGATTGGGAACATCCGCCTTCTTCCACGGGACCGATTCATACGGCGCGTTTGCCGTCGATCGGATGAATCCCCACGCCCCGTAGTCCTCGCACTCGATAGTAAGGGTGTACTCGCGCACAGGGCGTTTGGTCTCCGCTTTCTGGTAGAATTTCTCCGTTCGCCCGGCAAACGGGTGTTCGTCGGAGCACTCATGGTTCGCTCCCTCGGGGATCCACAGATCCAGGCTCACGTCGGTGGTTTTCCCGCCATTCAGGCAGAATCCCTTCTCCTTCGATACGTCCAGTAGCTCGAACTTATGGATCCGGCACATGTGTGGCCGCGCATCGACCCACGTGTTTCCGTCCTTGTAGACGAGGTACGAGCGCTTGGTGACCGTGTTCGCCGCCGTTCCGCCATACGGCAGCCAGGCGGAGTCAGTCAGCTCCATCCGAATGCCGGGCTTGACGATACGAAGCTTGATTCGATCCGGACGGGGCACGTCATCGATGCATTGCATCCCATACGGATTATCGATTCTGACTTCGATCTCGACCTCCGTCTCTTGCTGCGGAGCCTCGTAGATCACGAACCGACCGACGTTCCCCTTCACGAATCGTCCGCCGCCCTTGACAATCGTCCACGTCCAGCGGACGTCGTCGTTGTAGCCGNGAGACGTCCGCTCTGGAATGCAGTCGATCGACGTACAGATGAGATCGACGACGTCCGGATCATGCANGTTGACGGCCTCGAGTCTCACCCACTCCTTCTGGGCGATGATGTCATCCGGCGGTGTCAGGATCTGAGCGACGAGGTCCTTGCACGGCTTCTTCCAATCGGGCGNCTCGGCGCGGCAGTCATTCAGCTCCGGCGTGATCTGAACTGCCGCTGGTAGTGTGTACGCGCTCGATGTAATGCTGACTTGGTAGACGTCCGGATTCCCGCTGTCGTCGTCACGCTTCGTCNGGATCGTGATCCATCGCTTGACCGTTTGATCGATCGGCTGGCTCGGATTGTCGTCGATGATCTGCAGAAGGATCTTCGTGGTCTTCGTCTTTCCCTTCTCGACGTACGGCGGCATGAAGATNACGCGGTCGCCGACGTCCTGCTTGATCGGCGCCGTGCAGCCGATCTCGACGAAGTCTCCTTCTCCCTGCTGGATCTGCCACTCGAANCGCACTCTTCCGGTGAGAGGACGCATCCGGAACGAGCCCTCCTCGGGGCAGTGATGGCACGGTTCGCAATACCACCACAGCTCGTCGAAGTCGAGACCGACAGCCTTCAACGGAACGAAATCGTCGCGGTTGATCGTCATCGTCTCGGAGATCGGGTCGAGACCGCCATCCATCGCTGGAGAAGCCTTCTCTTCGACCCGGATGTTGCACTCCGGTGGGATGCACGGAATTGGTTCCACTAGCAACTCAGTACCAACGTCGATCGGTTGATACCGCACACACTCCGCNGTAGAGAGGACGGCGCCCTCCTCTCCCTCAGCATCTTCGTAAACACCGAAGACCTGCCAGATGAAGGCTTGGCCCGGCTCGAGAATCCAGTCCAGCGGGAGGATGATCTCGGTCGTCTCGGGGGAAATGGGGCCGAACCTCGCCAGCAGCTCGGTGTCAGGAAGGAGGACTCCCTCCGTTTCCTCGATCAGCCCTTCAACCGGGACTTCCTCTCCGCTCTCCGCGAGGAGCTCCNGTGCTGCCTTCACCCATCCCCAGCCCGAGAGCCCCCGACCCGCCAGTTGCTCGCGCTGCTCCGGCGTCAGCTGATCCCACAACGGCTCCCACACGCCGGCCGTCGTCGTTACCGGTTGTCCTGGTGTCGGTGTGGGCGTAGGCGTAGGTGTGGGAGTTGGTGTCGGTGTGGGCGCGGGAGTTGGCGTGGGGGTCGGTGTAGGCGTCGGCGGCGGTGGATATCCACCGCACGGATTGTCGTAGACGAGGATCTCGTACCAAAGGAACTGCCCTGTGGCCTCCCAGCGGAAAAACGTCTGTGGCGATCCGACGGAGGTTGTCACNTCCCCGATGCACGGTCCGAGCGGCTCAACCGGGGCCAATGTAGCGGGGCCGATCGGCTCAAGGCAGATGTCGGGCTCAGTTGNCATCAGCAAGGTGATCCGGATGAAGAAAAGGGAGACCGTGAGGGGTTGAAATTGTGTGATTTCGTGAGGGAGGTATCCCGGTGAGTGAACGATGACCATTGCCAGCTCGCTCAGTTGATACGGAGCCTCCGCTGCAGAAGAGAAGATGAACTCCGTCGTAATACGTGAAGCATCAATTGGTTCACCCGTACTGCAGTCGGTCACGGCTCCCAGAACGAAGGTGGAGAANCCGGNCAAGAACGGGATCTCAAATTCGATCCCTTGATCCGTCTCTTCCCCGCCGGGCACATAGGGGTGGTCTGGCTCTTCGTAATCCAGAGGTTCGGTCCCCGTAATCTGCAATTCCACCTCGAGCTGTACCTGCAGCTCGTAGACCGTCGTCGCCGTGAACACAAGCGCGACGGTGTACCCGACCGCCGAAGCAGGAGGACTGATCGTCGCTTGTGTCGAGGCGGTGCCGTAGCCCGAGACAGCCTCGAATTCCACCCACGGCGGCAGTCCCCAGCCGTCGATCATCACCCCGTGCTCCGGTGGGGATACCGTGGCGGTCAGCGCAAGAGTGGCTGAGGACCCAGCAGGGACCTGACAACTGATCCGGCTATCCGAGACCTGTTGGCACGTTCCTTGGCCTGCAGTGAGATGTCCTGAGAAGTGAAGNGAGATGTCCTCTGCGGCCAATGTGGGGCCCATGATGCACACGGCACCCAACAAGACCAGTATCCATCGCCACCTGCGCATCGTCATCACCTTCTCCGAAGATCGGATACGAGAGGGAGGAATGCGGCGAGCGAGAGCCTTGCCGAGATATGCAAACCATCCTACACCGATCAATGTGGCAATACAATNGCCACAATGTGCATTGACCCCACCTCGAAAAAACGTGGACCACCTTGGTAAGGAGAATCACCCAATGCCCGAGGGGTGTGCCCGTAGCAACCTCATCCGTCGCGACGCACAGGAGGCTGCGAGAGCTATCAGCTGCGGGATTGCCTCCCAGCGGGCGCGTCTTGCCCGCCTGTTCGATGCCCTCGAAACAGGGAGGCTTGAGCACGAGGACCTTGCTCCCCGGATCAAAGAGCTTCGGAAGTCGATGAAGCAGCTCGTGGATATACGAGAGGAACTCCTTGAGGCCAAGGAGACTCGCCAAACGCTTTGGGTGGACCGTGACACTGTGCTGGCCTATGCACGGGGTCTTAAGCACACACTTAATCACGGTACGCTTTCCGAGCGCGAAGCGTTCCTGAAAGGGATCAAAAAGATCGCGGTATACGAGGATTTGAAATCAAATAATAATTACCTCAGGCCAAACTCCGAGAGGAAGGAGTTTTACCTGAGGTCCTACAATCGGTCTTCTCTGGTGGTCCCGAGGGGATTTGAACCCCTGTCGCCGGGATGAGAGCCCGGTATCCTAGGCCGCTAGACGACGGGACCGTGTGCGACGATTATAGCCAGAGATTCACAGGGGCCGCAAGGATCTTGGCGGAAAGGAGGCGGCGTGAAGAGAGCGGGCACTTTGCTGGTGTGGGCTGGGCTTTTGGCCACCGCGGCCTTAGCGGTTGGGGAGTCGCCGGGGGCCCTGATCTCCCAGGCGGAAGTCCTCCTCCCGGTGCGGTACGTGCCGGAGAACTTGAGGATGGCCATCGACCTCTATGAACGGGCCCTGGCGCTTGATCCGGAGAACACCTCCCTGATG
>MTNI01000133.1 GCA_002011415.1 Candidatus Acetothermia bacterium JdFR-47 | reverse complement strand
CCGGTCATCCCGTAGTTGAAGTTGTTCACGCAGATCACGGTCATGTCTATGTTGCGGCGGGCGGCGTGGATGAAGTGGTTGCCGCCGATGGCGAACAGGTCCCCATCCCCGGAGAACACCACAACATGCAGGTCGGGCTTGGCGAGCTTGAGCCCGGTGGCGAACGGGATGGCCCGGCCGTGGGTGGTGTGGTAGGAGTCGAGNCGCACGTAACCCGCCACCCGCCCGGCGCAGCCGATCCCGGACACCACCGCCAGCGAGTCCGGGTCCCAGCCGAGCTCGTCCAGGGCGTAGAGGAAACAGGACAGGGCCGTGCCAAGGCCGCAGCCGGCGCACCAAATGTGGGGGAGGCGGTCCGTGCGTAGGAACCGCTCCATGGGGTGGCGAGCTGCAACAGGTTCAGGGGTGGGCTTGGGCTTTGCCTTAAGCGGCATTCTTAAGCACCTCCTCGATCCCGGCGAGGACCTCCTCCGGGGTGTGAATGCGGCCTCCAGCATGGTACACCCCCACCACCGGGACGCGTCCGCACGCCGTCCGCTCCACCTCCCGCGCGATCTGGCCCAGGTTGATCTCCACCACCACGATGCCGGCCACCTCCTCGGCCAACTTCCGCACCCGCTCCTCCGGGAACGGCCAGGCGGTGATGAGCCTAAGGAGGCCGACCTTGATGCCACGCCTCCTCGCGATCTCCATCGCCCCATGGGCCACCCGCGCCGAGATGCCGTAGGAGACAAGCGCTACCTCGGCGTCCTCGAGCCCCACCTCCTCGTAGAAGGTGAATTCCTCTCGGTAGCGCAGGATCTTCTCGCACAAGCGCTTGACGAGCCGATCGTGGGCCTCGGCGGACATGTCCGGATACCCCCGCTCGTCGTGGGTGAGTCCGGTGACGTGGATCCGGTAGCCATCCCCGGCACAGGCCATGGGCGGGACCAGGTCCTCCTCAGGCCCGTAGGGCAGGAAGTCCTCCGGAGGGACCTTGGGCTTCCGACGGGGGGCCTCCGGAACCTCCTCCGGGATCTCCACCCGCTCGTACATGTGCCCCACCACCTCGTCCGTCATGAGGAGGACCGGCACCCGGAACCGTTCGGAAAGGGCGAACGCCCGCACGGTGAGATCGAACGCCTCCTGAGGAGAGGAGGGGCACAGGGCGATGATCTCATAGTGGCCATGCGATCCCCAGCGGGCCTGCATCATGTCCCCCTGGCCCACCAGGGTGGGAAGGCCGGTGGAGGGGGCCCCGCGCTGGACGTTCACCAGGACACACGGGGTCTCGGTCATGATGGCCAGGCCCAGGTTCTCCATCATCAATGAGAATCCGGGGCCGGAAGTGGCGGTCATGGCCTTGGCCCCGCCCCAAGCCGCTCCCACCACGGCTGCCATGGCCGCAAGCTCGTCCTCCATCTGGATGAACATGCCCCCGACCTGGGGGAGGCGCCTGGCCATCCTCTCGGCGATCTCGGACTGGGGGGTAATGGGGTAGGCGGCGAAGAACCGACACCCGGCTGCGATCGCCCCTTCGGCGACGGCCTCGTCCCCGTTCATGAAGTGCACCCCGGAGAGGATCGCTTTAGCCGGCATCACCTTCCTCCTTCTCGGTCCAGATGGAGAAGTCTGGGCACACGAGCTCACAGAACCCACACAGCACGCACGCCTCCGGGTCCACCACCTCGGGGGGGTGGTACCCCTTGGCGTTGTAGTGCTCGGCCCTGGCGAGGACCTTCCTCGGACAGAACTCAATACAAAAGCCACACCCTTTGCATACGTCCTCCAGGACGTAGATCGCGCCCTCGGGAACCTGCCAGCGCTTGGCCTTCTCCACAGCCTGCTTTGTCATAGGAGGTCCACCATTCGCGCTAGGGCCCGCTCGCCCCGGTAGTCGGGGAGGAGCAGAGGGGCCTTGCGGTCCTCTGGCACCCCGGCCTCGCGCAGAGCCTCGATGTAACGCTCCACGTGAGCCAGGGTGAGGGCCCCGAGCTTTACGCGCTTCGCCCACTCGGCGGCGGAGATCCCTGCCCTACGGCCGAACACGTTGTAATCGAGGAGCGAGTTCCCCATGAGGCGGTTCTTCCCATGCACCCCGCCTTCCACCTCTCCTCCGGCGAACAGGCCCGGCACCCCGGTCCAGCCGCTGGCATCGATGGCCACGCCCCCGTTTTGGTAGTGAAGCGTGGGGTAGACGAGGATCGGATCCCGGGTGGGATCGATGCCGAACCGGCTGTAGAGGCGGAAGATGCCGGCCAGGTTCTTCTTGAACGTGCCCTCCCCATGGATGATGTCGATCATCGGGGTATCGAGCCACACCCCCACCATCCCAGTGGGGGTGACCACCCCCATCTCCCGACCGCCGGCCTTCTTGGAGGCGCACTCCCGGATAAACGCCCCTGCCTCCACGTCCCGCGGCTCCAAGGGATGGACGAAGAGCTCCCCGTCGCGGTTGACGGGCTGGGCTCCCAGACCCCGCACTTTCTCCGTGATGAGGAGGCCCACGATCTGCTCGGGGAAGGCGGCCCCGGTGGGGTGATACTGCACTGAATCCAGATCCCGCAGCCTCGCCCCTACCCGGTAGGCAAGCACCAGCCCATCGGCCGTGGCCCCGTAGTGGTTGGTGGTGGGGAAGCCCTGGATGTGGAGCCGGCCCCAGCCGCCGGTGGCAAGCACCGTGGCCTTGGCCCGCACCACCAGATACTGCTCGGTCTCCAGGTTCCACAGGATCGCCCCGGCGACCTGCCCCTTCCGGTCGGTGAGGAGCTCCACAGCGGGGGCGAACTCCACCACCGGGATCCCGCGGCAGCGGGCCTCGTCCCGCAGCACCCGCATGATCTCAAGCCCGGTGTAGTCCTTGGCCGAGTGCATCCTTTTGCGGGAGGTGCCGCCCCCGTGGATGGTGACCATGGTCCCATCCGGCTCCTTGTCGTACATGACGCCGAGCCGTTCGTGCCAATGGATGATCATGGGGGCGTCCCGCACCAGCGCCCGCACGAGCTCGGGATCATTGGCGAAGTGCCCGCCGCCCATCACGTCCAGGAAGTGAATGGCCGGAGAGTCGCTCTCCTTGTCGGCGGCCTGGATCCCCCCTTGGGCCATCACGGAGTTGGAGTCGCCGTGGCGGAGCTTGGTGGCGATGAGGATCCGATCGGCGGGGATGCCCGATTCGTTGGCCCATAGGGCCGCCACCGTGCCGGCCCCCCCACCCCCGATCACGAGCACGTCCACGTCGTAGTCGATTTGCTTAAGGTCCACGGAATCGGGGTCAAGGAGGGGGTAGGCCTCGAGGAGGTCCGCCACCTCATGGGGCACGCGCTCGCCGGTGCTCGTCCCACCTTCAGCGGGCGCTTTCCCTCCTCCTTGTAATCGGGGTGGTACTTCCGGAGGACCTCCTCCCGCTCCTCCAAGGACATCCGGGGGGGTTCCACCTCCAAGCGCCCCGGTCGGGTGGCCTCCACCCGCTCGATCGACTCCCGCATGCTCTTCGGGTACACGTCCGCCACTTCCGCCTCCTAGGGCTCGATATCCCGCGCCCGGTATTTTTCGACCAGCTCCTCCCGGCCCATCTTGACCAGCCGATCCAGCTCCTCGTCGAATACACCCTGTTCGATCTCCTGCACCCTCTTGGCCAGGTGCTCGGCCCGGGGGGCGAGGTAGGCCCCGTACAAGCGCCTTGCGAGCTGCCCTACGTGGTAGTGGACGATTTCCGCCGGGCAGCGCATGGCACAAAGGCCACACTGAATACAGTCGAAGGAGAGCTCGGCCGCCTTGGCGATATCCCCTCGCAGGGCGGCCTGAATGTAATCCATCACCTCGAGGTCCTGGGGACAGGCCTTGGTACATGTGTTGCAGGAAACGCAGCGGGCGATCTCGGGATAAAGGGCAAGCAGAGGGTTCTCCTCCGGGGAGAGATCCTCAAGGCGATAAGGAGCGCGTTCTCCGGGGGTGAAAGGAAGCTGGGCGATGTACATCCCGTCCTGTACGGTGGTCTGGCAGGCAAGATCGGCATACAGCCGGTAGTCCCCTGCGAGGCGATACACGGTGGCGCAGGCCCCGCAGAAGCCACCGCGGCAGCCCACCCCCCGCACCAAACGGTACCCCGCGTACTCCATGGCCTTCATGATGGTGAGCCCAGCCGGGACTTGGTACGCCTTGCCCATGATGTAGACGGTGACCATCTCCTGCTCAGGCTTCATCCTCTCACCTCCGAGAGAAACCCCCGGGCGGCGAGTACGGGCCGGGGGTCGATCGCTTGCTCCCCAAGGTGGGGATCCGCCCCCAGGGCGAGGGCGAGGAGCTGGGTGAAGTAGACGCTAGGAATCGAAGGGGTCCCTCGCCGCCCGGCGGCTTGGGAAAGCCGTGTGTCTAGGTTGAACTGGCATAAGGGGCAGCTCGTGGCGATGAGGTCGGCACCCCTCTGCACAGCCGCCCCGGCGATCGCCGCCACCCGGGCTTCCACCACGTCCGCCCGCCCCGCGGTGAGGTAGGACCCACAGCATTCCACCTTGTAGGGGTGGTCCACCACCTCCGCCCCCAGGGCGGAAAGCAGCTCCTCCATGACCCGGGGATGATCAGGGTCGTCCACCCCAAGCCCTCGGGGCCGGAGGAGCATGCAGCCGTAGTAGGGAGCGACCTTGAGCCCCTCAAGGGGGCGCTCCACGGCCTCCTCGATCGCCTCGTAGCCGACCTCGTCCCGCAAAACCGCGAGGAGATGCAGCACCTCTACCCCGCCTTGGTAATCGTCCTCCTCGTCCATGAACGCGTTTATCGTGGCCAGACGTTCGGAGTCCTCCTCCACAAACTGGGCTGAACGCTTGAGGGTGCCGAAGCACATGGAGCACAGGGTGACAAGGCGCGACTCGCCGAGCTCCTGCACCCGGATGAGGTTGCGAATGGGCGCCAGGTGCCGCATGAGGTCGTCGCTGGCGAGCGAATACACGGTGCCACAGCAGTTCCAGCGCGGAAGCTCGGCGAGCTCATAGCCGAGCCGCTCCATGGCCGCGAGGGCCGCGAGTTCGAACCCTCGCGCTTGGTCCTTCAGTCCGCAGCCAGGGAAGTAAGGAATCCTCTTCATGGGGTCATCTTCCTAAACGCGCCCACCAGAGCGATCTGGGGCAGGCGCTCCTCTTTGGCTAGGGCCCGAGGGGAAAGGTGCGGCTCCCCTTTGCGTAGGGAGATGAGCCGGATTGCCTCCATCACCTTGGCGATGTCCACCCCTTTCGGGCAGCGCACGGCACAGGCGAGGCAGGAAGCGCACACCCACGGCGCTTGGGCCGAGAGGACATCCTCGTCCCCGAGTTGCACCAGGCGCAGCACCTGGCTGGGGAGAAGGTCCATGTGATCGGCGAAAAGACACCCGGCGGAGCACTTTCCGCACTGGAAACAAGCATACAGGTTCTCCCCGGAAAGCTCCTCCACCTTGGCCACGAGCTCCCCGGTGAGCCTCTCCCCTGTGAGCCTCAGCTCGTGAGCCACTTCATCACCTCCGCCACCGCCCGGGGGACTGCCCGGGACACCTCCTGGGAAAGGCCCTCCCCAAA
>MTNI01000118.1 GCA_002011415.1 Candidatus Acetothermia bacterium JdFR-47 | reverse complement strand
GATCACCCCGTGGTCATGAGCTCGGCGGCCACGGGCTGTCGCGGGAGCCACGTATCACCGCGGAGGATGAAACCCGCTTCCTCCATCACCTCCTCTAAAGTGCCCATACGCTCGCACTCCTCCAGGAACGCTTCCACCGCTTCGTGGAGGGAGTGTCGTAATTCCTCCAACTTCTCCCCATAGTTCGAGACGTTGAGCTCCGGAGCGACTCCGACATATAAGTCGCCTTCACGGAAGAATTCCGCACGGTATACTACTTTATACTTCGTCTTCATTTCCGCTTAACTGCCTCGGTACTTTGGAGCGGATCCCAAAAGTCAGACGCTTTTTTGGGTCCACCGCGCTTGACTTTTCACCGTAGTTTTCAACGTAACGCTTATCACGCTATCAGGCACCAATTGGCGTCGCGATGTGTTAAGGCTCTATGAGATCACTGCCCGCTTCACGCTTGTCCAGTAGGTACTCCAAGACCTTATGCGCTTCTCCTACTTCTACAAAGACTACAGCAGCCTCACGGGGTTCCCCCGGCTCCTACCGGAGCGGAGAAGTTCTATCTTCGAGGCGTCCCTGTCAACCCCCACCACCCGGTGGTCCATGTAGGCCGAGGAAACCCCGGTCATGAGGCCCACGTAGCCCGTCCCGATGATGGCCACCTTCAGCGGCTGAAAGCTTCCCTCGCTCATCTCACCATAATCACAGTGTAAACCGCCGCGCCCCACAAGCCCAAATGCCCCGGGATCCAGGCCCAAAGGTCTGCTGGTACGCACCGGGGAGGTGGTTCGTGGACTTAAGGCTTCGACAACAGATCTTCGGGGGTCTTGCGTCCCAGTTCCGTGTGGTCGAAGTCGCTGTCGAAACTGACGATCGTTAGACCGCAGCGCGCGGCAACCGCGTATTGGTAGGCGTCATCGAAATCAAGGCCGAATCGTCGGGCGATCTGGACAATGTCTTCCATTTCTTGGGCTGCAAGAGCGATCACAGTAACCCCTGCCTCGAGGACCATGTCTTTTAGGAACCGTCGGAATACCTCGTGTTGCCCTCTGCGGAAGAGCAAGAGCCCGATAGAGTGTAGGGAATAGTCGGAGATGAAAATTTGTGCACCTCAACTTGCGGCAGGAAAGTTCGGACTTCCTTGGCCTTCTCCTGCTCTAAGATCACCTCCAGAAAGATATTGGTGTCGATCAGTAGCTTCATCGCTCGCCGATCCTCCACTCCGCGATCTTGTGTTGGAGCTCTACAGAGGTATAGCGATCGCGCAAATCCTTGAGGGCCCCGGCCCAGTCGAACTTCGGCTTTCTCCTCGGCCTCCTGGCTCTCTTCTCCAGCAAGAACTCTACGAAATCCCGCACCTCCTGCTGGAGTTCAGGGGGCAGCTGATCAACCAGGTCTTTCAATGTCCGCATGGTTCACCCCCCTCAAAGCAAAATAATCTTAGCGCCTCCGGCCAAGGATCAAGTCAAGGCCTTCGGGGTCAGGGCTTGGCTTTAGACCTCACCCGCCTCTTTAAGCACTTGCTCGTAGAGCCAATCATCGATCCAAAACCCGGCATTTTCTCGCAACCGATCTAACTCATCTTTCAAAGAGGAGATTCTTCCCTCCCGTTTTGCACGAATCAACACGCCGATCACGCCGGTCTTATGCAGTCCGTATATGTCTGCAACTCTGCGGGCGTCGGTCTCGTCCAAAAAGACCACAGCGGCTTTTCGCTCCACAGCCAGCGCGTTCGCTTCCGCTTCACCTTCGTCGAGATCTCGCTGAAGGCTCTTGACCAAATCCCGATTCTGAGNCGATTGGACCTCANTCCACCNCGCCTCCCNAGCCCTTTCAACTTCTAAAGCACCGGGTCTATTCCGTCCCTCAATCACCACTTCTCGCCAAAAGTTCAGCGGGTGGAGTGGTCCTTCTTGGCTCGGGTGAGGAGGCGCCGCCAGAACGGCCGCGAGGGCTCCTCGTCCTCGTAGTAGTAGTACCGCTTGCGGTAGTAGTAGCGGCCGTAGTACGCGAAGTACTGTGGCGGAGCTCGGTTGATCACGACGCCCACCAGTGGGGCGTGGGCCTGGGCGAGCTTCTCCCGGGCCGCCTGGGCGGTGCGCTTGTCGGTGTGCTCAGCGTCCACGAGGAACAGCACCCCGTCCACCTGGGTGGCCAGGATCTGGATCTCCGGGGCGGCGTGCACCGGCGGGGCGTCGATCACGATCACCTCGTAGGTCTCCGCCAGCCTGCGCAAGGCCTCGGCGAAGGCCCGCGATGCGAAGAAGTCGGCGGGGCTGGGGGGCTTGTGGCCGGCGAAGATGATGTGNAGGGGGCCGTATCCCTCGGGGTGCACCTCCCGCACCACCTCCTGGAGCTCNGCCTCNCCCACCACCCACTCGGTGAGGCCCGGGCTCGCGCCGTCGGTGTCGAACACCCGGTCCAACACCGGCCGGCGCAGGTCGGCCTCGAGGAGGAGGACCTTCTTCCGCTGGAACGCCAGGGCCAACGCNAGGTTCGAGGCTATNGTGGACTTCCCGATTCCCGGCTCGGGGCCTGTGATTAGGATAGTGCTCAACCCCTTGTCCGGCGAGGCCATGCGCAGGTTGAATACCAGCGAGGAGAAGGCGTCGTGAACCCTCCCCCCAGGTTTGTAGTGGGTGAGGAGGATCTCGGAGATCTCCTGGTAGACCCAGCGGCGACGGTGGTGGGGGATGCGTGGAATAAGCGCCAATACCGGCAGCCGCAGCGTCGCTCGCACCTCGTCCTGCGAGCGGAACCGGGTATCCATCGCTTCCCGCACGAACGCGAGACCCACCCCGCTCATTAGTCCCAGGAACAGGGCCACGGCGAGGTTGAGCTTCTTGTTCGGCCGAATGGGGGCCTTGGGCACCTCCGCCGGATCCACGATCTCTACGGTACCGAGCTCGCCCATCTCCGCGATGCGGGCACGGGCGTATTGGGTGACGAGGAGGGTGTAGAGGTCCTCAGTGATGTTCACCTCTCGCTGCAGGCGGCCNAGCTCGATCCCGGAATCGATGAGCTTCCTTATCTCCTCGTCCTTCATACGTTCGAGGACGGAAACGCGGTGCTCCAGCGCCTTGACCTTCAACGTGAGCTCGAGCTGTTGCTTGATGAGGTCCTCGTACTGGGGGAGCTTCTCCAGGACGGCGAATTGNTGCGAGGCTTCTTCCTCCATCTGTTGCCGTTTGGCCACTATCTTGCGCTCCAGCTCCGCGGCACGGATGTAATCCCCCGTGCGNAGCGCTTCCTCNCGCTCGCTCTCCATGTCGGCTATTTCCTTCTGGATGTTGCGGATGAGGGCGAGCTTGTCGGTGATCTCGAGGAGAAGCGCCCTACCCTCGGGCCCGGCGAACTTCTCGAAGAGATCCTGCTTCACCCCGGAGAGGAACTGCTCCACCGTGGCGAGCTGGGCCTTGGTGTCCTCGAGGTCCACTTGGGCCTCGGCGAGGAGCTCCTCCAGGCGGGCGGCCTTAGCCACCAGCGCATTCGTCTCGAGGAGGATCTCCATGTCCCGGGCGAGCTGGGCGAGTTTATCCTCCGATACCTGAAGTTGCTGGCGGGTTTCCTCGATTTTCTTGTCGAGGAAGTCGATGATCGCCTGGATGGATTGACGGGCCCGCTCGCGGTCCACCTCTTGATAGGTCTCGGCAAGTACGTTGGCGATCACGGCGGCCTCCTTGGGGGAGCCGGCCACGGCCTCCACCCGGATCAGGCGGGAGTTGGGCACCACCTTGGCGGAGATCGCTTCTTTCAACTCGTCCAGCGTAATGACCTCCTCTGGGTTCACGGCGTGGGAGTTGGCGTAGGTCAGGCCGGCCTTCCGCCGGAGGCGGACGGCCACGAATTCGGGGTCCTCTAGGAGCCGATCNCGGAGCTTTTGTAATGTTCCCCGGCTCCGGATGAGCTCGACGTGGGCGTTCAGGTCTTCGCCCCGGCCCGTGGGCACAAGAGCAGCGAGCTCCGCGGGGAGGCCCAACGCTTCGAGCGAGACGTCGGCCCCTCGGATGAGAAGCACGGCTTCGGCCTTGTAGGTGGGAGGGGTGAGCACGGTGATCGCCACGGCCAGCGCGATCGCCCCGAGNACGGTGCCGACCACGTACCACTTGCGCCGTAGGAGGACCTCCCACAGCTGCCGCAGGTCNAGCTCGACCTCGTCGCCCCGTGGCTCCGCGTTNCGCNCCTCCACCGCGTTATCCCCCTCCGGAATCCGGTGGCTGTGCCAGCCACTCTTCACATTCCACCGGTCCCATGACCAGGTTGCCCCTTAGGGTGACGGTCCAGGGGACAAATGCCACCCGCCACCCCCAGAGATCCTGGGGATCGAGGGTTATTGTTCCAGGGGCCGAGCTTTCTTCCCACTCCGCGCAGAACCCAAGCGTGGGCAACGAGAGGACACCGCTCCGAAGTACAGCAGCCCCCGCGCTCACACGGAGGGTGATGGGCAGCGGGACGCGGGGCACGGAAAGGATCCAAGGAAGGAGGGTCCATTTCAGCATCCCTATTCGGGGGCCATCAGGTCCCCACCAATTACGGTTGATGTCCACGGGAACAGGGGCCAGGTTCTGGACGGCATAAAGCTCGTTGCCCACGAAGCTATTCCCCCGTAGGGTCACCCACTCCACCTGNGTGACNGTTTCTTCCTCGTGTTCGGCAGTAATACGGACACCGATCACGTTGTTGGCGATGANATTACCCTCTATCAAGGCCTTACGGTTGACGAGGCGTATACCCTCNCCGTTCCGCTCGATGCGGTTGTTCACGACCTGGATATACCAATCTCCTTGCCAGCCCAGATAGATCCCTAGGCCGTTCTCGGCGATCAGGTTGTCCTCGACCACGATATTCGGCTTCTCCTCATCGACAGCGAGACATAATCCCTCTAGC
The DNA here is from genome assembly GCA_002011415.1 of Candidatus Acetothermia bacterium JdFR-47. Taxonomy (GTDB): domain Bacteria; phylum Bipolaricaulota; class Bipolaricaulia; order Bipolaricaulales; family Bipolaricaulaceae; genus JdFR-47. The sequence goes on along the minus strand of MTNI01000118.1, from coordinate 761 downwards.
GCCAAAACCACCACGCATACCACGAGCGGAGATAGGCCCCGCGTCACGCCGCCCCTAATTGATACCTAGCCTGGGTGAATGGCAGCAAAAGCATTGCCCACGAGACAGTTCTTGCGAATCACCACGTTCTTCACATATGGGCCGATACGAACCCCCACTCCGGTCGGCTGGGTGCGACCGTTGCGGTTGATACAGCAATTCTCGACCAAGATCCCATCGCCCCAGTCGGCGAGGTCCACGCCATCGCGGCCGTTCTCCGAGATGTTGCACCCGAGGAGTTGGATGTCCTTGTAAACACCGAGGAACTTGACCCCATCTTTGTAGGAGAGGATGACCTGCACATAGCGGAAGACGATCCGTTCGACCGGGGAAGTGCTTTTACCTCGGACGTACACACCGTGAGGCGAGATCGTGAGCGCTTCGACGGTGATCCCGGTGGAGTCAAGGATCCGGAAAGGCCCCTTGATCACCACCTTGCCGACCTCATCCCAGATATCCGGACAACACTCCGTCTCCTTCACCGTGAAGGTTACGTCGCCTTTAATGGTGAGGTCGGCCTTGCCCTGGATCGTCACGGNTTCCTCATACACGCCGGGGGAGATCAGGATCGTGTCGCCGGGGGCGGCCGCATCCACNGCAGCCTGGATGGTGGCATAATCGGCGGGCACTCGTAACGTGGCGGAGACCCCAACAACGGCCGTTGTGGCCAAACAAACTAAGGCAAGGGACACAAAATATCGCATTTTACCACCTCCCAACAC
>MTNI01000183.1 GCA_002011415.1 Candidatus Acetothermia bacterium JdFR-47 | reverse complement strand
GCCTTAAGGCTCCAGCTCTCCTCGGTGGGCTTCGCCATGGCCCACGCTGCCTTCGCTGGGGCTGCCCTGGGCCTGCTTGTGCCGGTTCCGCCGCTTCTCCTCTCGCTCCTCTTCGCCCTCGCGGTGGCGGCCTTGCTCGGGCCGGTAGCGGAGTTCACGCGTCTCCCCGCCGAGGTGGTGCTGGGGGTGGCCTTCCCCTTGACCATGGCACTGGGGTTCGTGTTCCTCGCCCTGGCCCCTGGGGAGGCCATGGGCTCCCCCGCCCTGTCGCTCCTTTGGGGGAGCTTGCTCGGGGTGGGGTGGGACGACGTTGCGCTCCTGGCGGGGGTGTTCGGCGGCAGCGTCTTCCTTATCACCCTGTTCCGTCGGGAGGTCCTGTCCGTGCTCCTCGAGCGGCGGCTCGCTGAGGAAGCGGGCATCCCAGCCCGGCCTTATCTGTGGCTGATCTTGTTCCTGGTCGCCGCAGCGGTGGCCACCTCCCTCAAGCTGGTAGGGGGGATACTGATCTACTCCCTCCTCATGCTCCCGGCCTCGGCCGCGAGCCAGCTCGTTTACGACATGAAGAAACTGCTCTTCCTGTCGCCGTTTTTCGGGGGGCTTTCCGCCCTGGGAGGGCTCGGGGTCTCCTTGGCCTTCGACCTTCCGGTAGGGGCGTCCATCGCTCTGGTGGCCGCCTGTGGCTTTGCCCTCGCCACCCTGCTTTCCCCCAAGCGCCGCCTCCCGAAGGCGACGCAGGGGCGCTAGATCAAAAGCGCAAGTGCCCGCAAAAGAAGGCCCACCAGGAGCGCGACCCCGGTGGTGCCGAGGAGCACCAGGGCCGTGCGCCGGGCACCCAGCTCCCTGCCCAAGGCGGCGAGCGTGGCCAAACACGGCATGTAGAAAAGCACAAACCCGGCGAACACCACCATCTGCCCCGGCGTGAGGGCAAGAGAAAGGTCGGCCGTCCCGAAGGCCTGAGTGAGCATCACAAGCGAAAGCTCCTTGCGCAAAATCCCGAACACCAAGGGCACGCCGGCCTCACCCGGGATCCCCAAGGGCCAAGTGAGAAACCGCACCCCGCTGTTAAGCACCGGTGCCCACCCCAGCGCCTCGATCAGCGCGAACACCGCGCTTGTACCTACGAGCAGGGGCCAGGCCACCACCACGAAGTCCTTGAGGCGCAGCCACACCTTGCCCAGGGTGGTGCGCAGGACCGGCCGCCGGTAGGGGGGGATCTCCAGGATCAGCCCCGGCCCCATCCCGGGTAGGAGACGCTTCAATACCCAACCAGCCAGGGCAATGACGAGGACGTTGAGGATGTAGAGACCGAAGGCCCAAACGGGGCCCACGTAGCGGCCCACCAGGCCGAACACCACGATGGCCCGCCCGGCGCAGGGGACCATCACCGCGAGGGCCGCCGTCACCAGGCGGTCCCGCTCGTCCTCAAGGATCCTGGTGGCCAAGACCGCTGGCACCGAACAGCCGTAGCCAAGAAGAAAGGGGATCACGCTCTTTCCGTGCAGGCCCACCCGGTGCATGAGGGAGTCCATGAGGTACCCCACCCGGGGCAGATACCCCACGTCCTCGAGGAGCGCGAGGAGAAAGAGGAAGGGCACAAGATAGGGAAGCACGATGGCCACCCCAGCCCACAGCCCTTGGAACGCCCCCACCAGCACCTGGGCGAGGATTCCTCCCCCCAGGGCGCCGGCCAAGGCCTCAGACAGGCCCTCCAGCGGGGGAAGGAGGAGCCCCTCTAGAATCCCCCCCACCCGGAACACGATCCAGAACAGGCTGAACAGCACCAGGGCCAAGATGGGATAGGCGAGAAGGGGATGCATGAGGACGTCGTCGGCCCGCTCCCGCCAGCCCACGCGGGCGTGGCCCACCTGGGCCACCCTCTCGAAGAGCGACAGGGCCGCCGCGTGCCGCTCCCCGGAGAGCACCAGGGCTGGATCCTCCCCGCGAGCCCGGGCAAGCTCCTCCCGCACCACCTCCACCTTATCGGCGAGGTTCAACCGCTCCATGGACCCGAGAGGCGGATCCCCAGCCAGGAGTCGGATCGCCACGTACCGCGCCGGAAGCCCCGCCGCCTCAGCGATGGGGGCGGCGACTTCNGAGAGCTCAGCGATGGCCCGCTCNACGTCCGCCGAATACCGCGGGGGATTGGCTGGCCGGGCCTCAGGGATGGTGGAAAGGAGCCGCTTCAGGCCTATCCCCCGGGCGGCCACAGTTTTCACCACCGGCACCCCGAGGAGCTCCGAGAGGCGATCGGCGTCGATCTTTATCCCCTTGTGCTCGGCCTCGTCCATCATGTTCAGGCACACCACCATGGGCAGACCCAGCTCTGCTAGCTCCAGGGTGAGCTCCAGGGAGCGGCCGAGGAGGGAGGCGTCCACCACGTTGACCACGGCGTCCACCTCCCCGGAGGTGAGAAAGTCGCGGGCCACCTGCTCGGCCCGGTCCCCGGCGAGGAGGGAATAGGTACCGGGGAGGTCCACGATCTCCACATGGCGCCCCCCGATCAGGGCCCGGCCACGCAGGAGTTCCACCGTGGTGCCGGGGAAGTTGGAGGCCACCGCCCGGTAGCCGACCAGGGCGTTGAACAACGTGGACTTCCCAGCGTTGGGTTGGCCCACCAGGGCCACGCGTCGCACCCTCACGGCAGGGGGCGGACGAGGATCCTCCGGGCCACCCCCCGCCCCAGGGCAACCCGCATCCCTTCCACCTCCACGAGCAAGGGCCCCCGCAGGGGGCCGGAGCTCACCAAGCGGACCACGGCTCCGGGGCGAACCCCGAGCCGCGCCAGCCGCAGGGCCATGCCCCGCCCTCCTTGGACCTGCACTACCTGCCCCTCTTGCCCCGGGGAGAGGGCCGTCAAGGGCCGCGAAGAAAAATCGAGATTCATTTTCGACACGTATGTTAACCCGGACTCGCCCTTCGGCAAGGGAACCCGGTCCCATCGCGACCGTGCAGGGACACCGCCCGGGGAGGACAAGCCGGCTTGGCGCCGCGGATGCCCCCCGAGTAGGCTAACTCGATGGCGAAGCTCGGGATCTTTATCCTCACCACGGCGATTTGGCTATTGGCCATCGCGCTCTCGGCCGGGAATGCCGCCTTGCCCGAAGGCGCCCGCTACTTCACGGTGGTGATCGACGCCGGCCACGGCGGGGAGGATCCGGGAGCGATCGTGGCCGGGGTGAGGGAAAAGGATCTGGACCTCGCTATCGCACTGCGTCTCCTTTCCTTGGCCCAAGGGTTCCCTGGCCTACGGGTTCTCCTCACTCGCACCTCCGACCGTTACGTGGACCTGGTAGAGCGCGTGCGGTTCGCCGAGCGGGTGGGCGCTGTGCTTTATCTCTCCATCCACGCCAATGCCTGCTCGGATCCAGGAGTGTGTGGGGTGGAAACCTACGTGGACAACTCCCGTCCCCCGGACGACCCGAGCTGGGCCCTGGCCCAGGCGGTGCAGTGGGCAGTGTGCGCTGAGACCGGCGCCCCGGATCGGGGAGTGCGGACCCAGCGCCTCTACATGCGTCACACTGGCCTCCCCGCCGCCCTGGTGGAGGTGGGCTACCTCACTTGCCCGACCGAGCGGAGAAAACTCCTTGACCCAGGCTACCAAGAGCGAATCGCTCAGGGCATCTTCCAGGGGATCCTGGATTTTCTGGGCCTGTAGGCACTTCTTTGCGTATCATCACGCGCCGTGGAAGCCACAGAAGAAAAGCTGCTCGAGCTTTACGAAAAGCTGCATGCGGCTTACGGGCCGCAGGGCTGGTGGCCGGCGGAGACCCCGTTCGAGGTGATGGTGGGCGCGGTGCTCACCCAGGCCACGGCCTGGCGCAACGTGGAGCGGGCCATCGAGCGTCTCAAGGCGGCCGGGGCCCTCTCCCCTGAGGGGATGGTGCGCCTTTCGGAGGAAGAGCTAGAGCAGCTCATCAGGCCGGCGGGCTTTTTCCGTCAGAAGGCCCGCAGGCTGCGGGCGCTCCTCCGGTTGATCGAGCGGCACGGTGGGGTGGAGGGGCTTCTCGCCCTATCCACCGAACGACTGCGAGCGGAGCTCCTCTCGGTCCCGGGAATCGGCCCGGAAACGGCTGACTCCATCCTGCTCTACGCCGCCGGGCGCCCCGTGTTCGTAGTGGACACCTACACCCGAAGGATCCTCCACCGACTGGGGCTCCTGCGCGATGAAAAGGCCAGCTACGAGGAAATGCAGGAGCTCTTCGAGCGTGCCCTTCCGCGGGACCCGGAGCTGTTCGGGGAGTACCACGCTCTGCTCGTCCGCCTCGCGAAGGAACACTGCCGGGCCAAGCCCCGCTGCGCTGGCTGCCCCTTAGCGCCTCCGTGTGCTCGCAGCACCGAATCGGCGTAAGATGGCCCCACCGCCAGGGAATCAGTCACGCCCACACCGAAGAGAAGATCCTCTTCCGCAGCCCACCATTTACCGGGTCCTCAGCAGGGTAAACTAGGGGAGAAGATAGGCACATTTAGCCAGGAACAACTCGTTCGCTTTTTGCCTTTTTAGGAGGTAATAGCATGCAGAAAGCGCGGCTGATCTTTTTTCTGACATGTTTCGCCTTTGCCGCTGCGTCCCAGGATCTGCCTGAGGGGGCAGCGATGCAGCTGGGGTTTGGAACTGTAGGGCAAGTCCAGTTCTCCCTTGACGGAGAATATCTCGCAGTGGCAACGAGCGTCGGGGTGGATTTCTGGGCCGTCGGGACTTGGGAACGGGTACGGTCCCTTAGAGTGGATACCGACCACCCAAAAACGGTGGCCGTTTCTCCTGAAGGGGATCTCCTCGCCTTGGGAAAGGAGGATGGCACGATAGAGCTCTGGGCGGTGGAGGGAGGAAAGCTCCTCTTCACTCTGGAAGGACATGCCAGGGAAGTTAGTTCCCTTTGTTTCTCCCCGGACGGGGCTCGGCTGGCTTCAGGGGGAGAAGAGGGGCTGGTGAAGCTGTGGGACCTCGGAACTGGTGAACTTATCTGCGACTTGAAGGGGCATAGCGGACCTGTTCATGCGATCGCCTTCTCCCCGGATGGAACCCTCCTCGCCTCGGGGTCTGCCGACAAAACCGCCAAATTATGGGACCCTACTTCGGGTGAGCTCCTCCACACCATGAAGTGGCACACGAGAGGCGTGCTCTCCTTGGCCTTCTCCTCCGACGGTACACTCATCGCCACCGGATCGGCCGATAGCACCGTCAAGCTGTGGAATGCGAAGACCGGGAACATCATCCGTACCTTGCGTAGCCCCACAGGCCCCGTTACCGCTCTTTCCTTCTCCCCTGATGGGACCATACTTGCCTCGGGTTCGATTGTCGGGATGGTGGCGCTCTGGGAGACGAAGCAGGGCGCTCTCCGCTCCACCTTCGCAGCACACAGCGGAGCTGTACTCTCGGTCTCTTTTTCCCCAGATGGTACCCTCCTAGCCTCAGGAACGGCCCATGGAGCCGTTAAGACGTGGAAGATGCCTGGTGGCGAGCTCAACCGGGCTCTGGAAGGATATATAGGCTCCGTCTACGCTGTGTCCTACTCCTCCGATGGGCAATTCCTTGCCACCGGGACAGCAGATGGGATCGTTAGGCTGTGGGAGGCGGAAACGGGGGAGCTTGTTTACTCCTTAGGGGACCACGCGGGCGCCGTGGAGTCGGTCGCCTTCTCCCCGGACGGAGCCCTCCTTGCCTCGGGAGGCTGGGACGGGAT
>MTNI01000088.1 GCA_002011415.1 Candidatus Acetothermia bacterium JdFR-47 | reverse complement strand
CATCATACAGCTCGAGCATCGAACACGTCAAGGGTTAGCTATGAACTTCGCCTAAAGGGTCGATGGATTAGAAAAAACTTCTTAGCCAGCCGACCTATCGCCTCTGCCCGTGCCGGACACAGGTGGAGGCGGGCCAGCAGCTGAGGGTCTTCCTGCTCGAGGGTGGCCTCGATCAAAGCCAGGTCAGCTCCTTCCACTAGGTCCCATAGCGCAGGACAATCGCCACTGTCGCCGCTCAGGGCAACGCTCTGGCCTCGGAAGGTGAGGCGATAGCCAAGTGCGGGCGCTGGGCCCAAGAGCTGCGAACGGACGCTGTGCCAGTGGACAACCTCGCGAGCTAGAACCTCCACGCCACATACCAAAACCCGGTCTCCATCCTGCAACGCGTGGACATCCAGCAAAAAGGAAGTGGTCTCTCGATGGCACTTGAGAAAGGCCTCCAACACCGCTTCCGTCTCGCAACATCCTCCCGGATAACCGANGTATAAAGGCCCCCTGTGCTCCACGCTGCGGAGGTACCCGAGGAGGGCGTATAGCCCTCCCATGTGGTCGAAGTGCCCGTGGGTGAAGAAGAGGCCGCAAAGGCTTTCCGGGGGCACGCCCAAGGACAGAAGATCCCGTAACGTACCGTCGCCTGCGTCGAACAAGAGCCTTCCGCCACCGGCCTCCACCAAAACCCCGGTGGCCACGCCCGCGGCGGAGAAGAGCACTGTCACAGACAGATCCTTGCCCTGCCAGCGGAACGCGACCTCCCCGCTCACCCCTCCTCCCACGCCCTAAGAAGGCGCTCCACGTCCTCGAGGGAGCCGCGGAAGGGGCCGGGCCGTTCGAGCTTGAGGGTGGTGAGGGCAGCGGCGAAGCGCGTCGCCTCCGCGGGCGCGTCGCCGAGGAGCCGGCGCCCGAGATAAGCAGAGAAACAAGTGTCGCCCCGGCCAGTGCGGCCGGCAAGCGACCGGGGGCTAAACGGCGCTTCGTGAAACTCGCCGTTTGCCAGGACGAGCACCCCTTGCTTGTGGGTGAGCACCACCTCGCTAGGCCCCATCCCCGCCAGNCGCTCCGCAGCCTGGCGGAGGTCTTCCTCGTCCGTCAGGGCTTTGGCCTCGCGGTCGTCTACCTTGAGATACCGAACAAGGGGCAGGGCCTCAGGGGCTTCGGGCCAGCCGTTTGTCACGAGCTCATCGCCTACGCGTTTGCGCAGACAGCCCTGCACGTCCAAAGCCAGGGGACCGCGAGAGGCCACGACCTTGAGGAAAGGGAGGGTCACCTCATCGGGCATGATGGGCCCCACGCAGTAAAGGCGGGCCGGCACTTGAGGCAGGTCCTCGGGCCGAAACGATCCAGCAAAGCCCAACGGGTAGCAGATGCGCCTGTCGGAAGAGGGGTCCGGGTGTACGTTCCTTATCCCGGATGTCTCCGCGGCCTCCACCGGGAACACGGTGGCCCCTGCGGCCGTGAGTTCTTCCAAAAGCCGGAAATCCTCCCGGGCTAAGCGGGTCACGATCGCCACTCGGAGGCCCAGCCGCAGGAACACCATACCCCCGTAATAGACTGCCCCGCCCACGGCCTCTTGGGAGTTGTTGCCGACGACAATTTCGTCTTTAGCCAAATGTCCGATGGCGACGACGTCGTACCCTGACTTCACGTCCTTCCTCCTTCCTGAGCTTTGAGCGCTCTAGGAGCTCCGTCACCACAGCCTTGACCCGCTCCGGGATGTACGCTTTAAGAGACTCCCAGGTGGTGAAGGCCTCCGGAGGGAAGTGAACTTCTCTGCTGAACCGGAAGGTNGGCACGAAGGCGAACCGACGCAAGTAGCGGCGGATAGCCCGGTCTACATCCTCGGTAGGGGTGAGGGCCTCCGTGAATATGTCCTTGACCAAAAGGCCCATGGCCCCCGCGCCTACCGTGCACGCATACCAGGTCCCCCATCGCGGGAAATGGTAGGGATCAGGCGCGAACGCGTGTTTGCCCGGCTGGGAGTAAAGCACTGGGTGGGTGTCCTCCATGCGCCAATGGGGGAACCTGTGCAGGATGCCGTGCCAGGACGCCTCCACCGCCACCACCCGGCCGGACTTCTCCACCGCGATCCACACGTGCTCAAGCTCGTATAAGTGCTGGATGTCCCAGTCCCACCAGATCGCGTACTCGATGGTAAGATCGGCTCCCGGTGGAATAACCACCGCCCTGGGGAAAGAAGGAGACTCCCCCGGTTCCCTGAACACCGTGACCCCCACGCGTGAAGGGAGAAAAGGCTCCCGCCGATCTATCCGCAGTATCGGGGCATGCCGACGAGCGAACTTCAGCTCCTCAGGATCAATCAACATCCGTCTCTCCACAATTTCGCCAGTGGTTCATAGCTCGACTCTGCACAGTACTTCGGAAAGCTTTCCCCATCACAAGCCACATCACAAGTTCCATCGCCCCCCGCCCACCTCCTAGATTGCCAAACTCCTTTGACGGTCGGTTCTTCAATTGAAATCCCCCGTCAAAGGCAGGTACATATTGTTCCCTGAGATAGCTATGAAATTCGTTGAATTCCAGCGGTGCCAGGAACCTGGTCATCCCGGCAAGCGCGGTGGCCGATTTGAAGGGNTACATTTAACCTTTTTGCAACAGAGATTTCTCCGTTTTTGGATCGAATAGATGTATTTTCTCTTTTTTCAATTCNAACCCGACTAAATCTCCCACTTTACCCCGAAACGGGGCTGGAACCAGTGCGCGGATCTCTTCACCATCGAATGTGAAAGTCACCAGGTCCTCCCGCCCCAAAGGCTCAATCACGTATACTTCCGCCTTAAGATCCCCGTTAGACACGACATGAACATCTTCTGGGCGGATCCCCAGGACGACCTGAGAGGAAGCACCGTTTTTCTTGGCCAGTTGACCCGTCTCGTCTGGAATAGGTATCGAAAACCCCTTTATGCTCAGATAAAAACCGTCTTCATGCTCCTCAAAGGTGGCGTTGAGGAAGTTCATCGGGGGAGCTCCGATGAACCCGGCCACAAACATAGTATCTGGGCGATCGTATAGCTGTTCGGGAGTTCCATAGGCTTGAAGTACCCCTTTGTTCATTACCGCAATCCGGCTGGCCATGGTCATAGCCTCCACTTGGTCGTGCGTTACGTAAACAGAGGTTACACCCAGGTCCTCTTGCAGACGTTTGATCTCACCCCGCATCCTGAGGCGGAGCTTGGCATCAAGGTTGGAGAGGGGCTCGTCAAACAAGAGGATCGCGGGCTCCTTGACCAGAGCTCGTGCCACCGCTACCCGTTGCTGCTGCCCACCGGAAAGCTGTGCTGGTTTACGATCTAAGAGGTCCCCAATCCCTAGCATATCAGCCACTCTCTGGACTCTNTTCTTCGTTTCCTGCTTATGCACTTTTTTCAACTTCAATGGGTATGCGATATTGTCGAAAACAGTCATGTGCGGGTAGAGAGCATAACTTTGAAATACCATGCCTATATTTCGCTCTTTGGGAAGCAAATGGTTAACCACCTGGTCACCGAAGCGGATATAGCCCGAGGTAGGTTTGTAAATACCGGCGATCATCAACAGCGTCGTCGTTTTTCCACATCCGGAAGGCCCAAGCAGCGCAACGAACTCCCGATCCTTAACCTCCAAGTTGAGGTTATCGACTGCCTTTACCTTGCCGAAGTACTTACACAGGTTCTCTAGAACGATCCTCATTCAGCGCCCTCCATAAGGAGTTAGTTCTGCCATAGCCTGGCTACACTCCGCCTTTTCGCCCTCCGCTGTAGATGCTGAGCAGCGCCTCCTGGGTGAACAGGAAGAATAGCACCACCGGGATTAGTTGAAACAGCCCTACAGCTGCAACCGCATTCCATTCTGTCATCACAGATTCACTTATGTAGTTCTGCACATAGAGAGACAGAACTGCAAATCTTCCAGCTCGCCCTGAGGTAAAGGTAAGTGGGATTAGGTAAGCATTCCACGCGGTGAGGAACGANAAAATGGAGAGGGCAGCAACACCTGGCTTGATGTTCGGCATCATGATCTGCCACCACACCTTAAACCGGGATGCGCCGTCGATCAAAGCAGAGCGCTCCATATCCCACGAGATGTTGTCAAAGAACCCCTTCATCACCCAAATACCGAACGGAAGCTGAAAGGCNACCATGACCAGAGCCACACCACCTATCGTGTTATATCCGAAGCCTCCGATGAGTGGGATACCCCGGCCAATAAACGGGATCCTCTGGATCCAAAGGAGCACGAAGTAGATCGGGATGAGCAACGTCACGCTGGGGAAAGCGTGAAGGATCAAGGTCAAGGAGAGAAAGCTCTTTCGCCCGGCGAACTTCATGCGCGAGAGTGCGTACCCAGCCATGGAGGAAACCATTACCACGATCAAGGTCATGATCAGGGACATTACCAGCGTATTTAGTGTAACTTCCCAGATACTAGGGTACTTGGGACCAAACGGCGACTCCCATAGAAAGCGCCAGTTCTCCAACGTCCAGCCAAGTGACCGCAAACCCTCGGTTCTGGTCGAGAACGAGGTGATGAGAAGCCAAAGATAACCGACAGCAATGACCAAGCTGGGTATGATCAGGACCAAGTAAGCAAGCATTGGCCGCCATAACCTGTGAACCCTGTTCCCAGCTATACGTTTCATCTTCATAGCGTCTCTATCTTGGGCTCCTGGACCAACTCGCGGAACCTAAACACCCGAAGGTAGACAACAGCCATCACGATGCCGATGATCACCAGGATCACCGACCAAGCAGCCCCATAGCCCCACTGGGTGTTGCCAAAGTAACTGGTCAAAGCGCGGTGATAAGCTGTCAACGCCCAAACCTCTGTTTGATAAAGTCGGGGACCGCCATCGGTGAGAAGCAGAATCTGCTCGAAAGAAGTTAGCAATGAGAGCGTTTGGTAAGTAGTAACAAAAAGGAGAGGCCATTTAATCATGGGAAGTATTACGTAGCGGATGGTCTGCCAGGTCGTGGCCCCGTCCACTTTCGAAGCCATGGTGTAGTCCTTAGGGATCGCTTCAATAGCAGAGGAGAAAAGGATCATGCCNAACGAGGCGCCGATAAAACCGTTGACCAAGATGACGAACACCCAAGGATAGGTGTTGAGCAAGTACTCCCCACGNCCGATGCCCAGAGGGCCGAGAATATAGGTGTTTATGATCCCCATGGGAGCAGGACCCGCCATGGCCTTCCACATCATGATGTACACGACCACAGGGGTGATGCGGGGCAAGAGCCATAGCACCCGAAATCCGAACCCCACCCGCCTATTGATNTGTGTAGTTATCAGCGCCACAACTAGGGCCATTCCCACGTTGAACAAGGTCAGAGTAAGGGCCACGTACATAAGAGTGTTAAATAAAATCTTCGAAAAAAATTTGTTTGTGAATATTTTTACGTAATTATCTAAACTCCAGTTAGCAGGGTGCCACCACTTCAAGGTCCCGATATTCGTCATATCGAGACTGGTGAAACTCAGAATAAAGACCATGACCAGCGGAATAAAGAAAAAGAGAACGATTACAACAACCGCAGGGGCTAGAAAGGCATAGGGCGCTACCTTCCCTCGTAGCCTCATAAACTCTCTCCCTCNTNCATCCGTGGAAAACGGGGAGGGGGGATCACCCCCCTCCCCGATAGCCCTTGTGATTACCGGATGATTACGTTGTCACCCAGCTCGCGCTGGAGCCCATCTA
>MTNI01000175.1 GCA_002011415.1 Candidatus Acetothermia bacterium JdFR-47 | reverse complement strand
AAGTCCTCGCCACTTAGACTGCCTGCGTCATAGGTTCATACCAACTTCCTCCGCAGCTTGCGCATAGTTTTACTAAATGCAAAACCGCTGGCGTTTGGTTCGGGCACGCTCCCCCGGCTGGAGTGATAATTCTTTAGGGATGCCGAAACCGAACTTGAAGGAGAAGGTGGCCGGACTGCCCAAGGCCCCAGGAGTGTACATCTTCCGCGGGGCGCGGGGGGAAGTGCTATATGTGGGCAAGGCCTCCTCCCTCAGGGACCGGGTGCGCTCTTACTTCCAGGCCGAGCGGAACCTCCCCTATAAGGTGAGGCATTTGGTGCGGGAGATAGCGGACCTTGAGGTCATCGAAACCGCCTCCGCCGCCGAGGCCCTGATCCTGGAGGACGCCCTGATCAAAAAGCACCGGCCCCGGTTCAACGTGCGCCTTCGGGACGACAAGCGCTACCCTTACCTCAAGATCACGAAAGAGCGCTTTCCCCGAGTNCAGGTGGTGCGCCGGCCGCAAGAAGACGGGGCCCGCTACTTCGGCCCCTACACCTCCAGCAAATCCATGCGCCGGGCGCTGAAGCTGGCGCACAAGCTGTTCCCCATCCGCACATGCAACCTGCCCCTAGACGAGCGGCGNCTGGACCGGCCGTGTCTTCTCTACCACATCGGCCGCTGCTCTGGCCCCTGTGCCGGGCTCGTTTCCGAGGCGGAGTACCGCCGCTACGTGGAGGGGGCGGCCCTCCTCTTCCAGGGGCGGGTGGACGAAGTGATCGAGGCCCTGAAGGAGGAGATGGCGCGGGCGGCGGCCGAGGAGCGCTTCGAGCACGCCGCCCACCTCAGGGACCAGGTCCGGGCCCTGGAGCGGATCCGGGAGCGGCAGGTTGTGGCCCTGCCCGAGCCCGTGGACCTCGACGCCATCGGGATCGCGGTGGAGGGGGAGCGGGGCTACGGCACGGTGCTCATCGTGCGGGGCGGACGTCTCATCGGCCGCGAGGGCTTTCCGCTTAAGCTGCCGGTGGAAACGTCTCCGGAAGAGACGCTGGAAGAATTCCTGGACCAGTACTACACTCGGGCCACCGCCATTCCTCAAGAGGTGCTCCTTCCAGAGGAAATCGAGGACGCAGAAGGGCTTTCCCTTTACCTCTCCGGCAGGCGAGGGAGTAAGGTCAGGGTCCACGTTCCCCGAAGGGGAGAGCGCCGGGATCTCGTGGAGATGGCCCAGCGGAACGCCCGGCTTTCCCTCAAGCGGGCGGCGGCCGAGGAGCTGCCTGGGGAGGAGGACGTCCTGGAGGAGCTGGCNGAGGCCCTGGGGCTTTCGGTCCGCCCCTGGCGGATTGAGGCGTTCGACATCTCCAACCTCCAGGGGCAGGAGGCCACCGGCTCCATGGTGGTGTTNGTGGGGGGATGTCCCCGCCGAGATGCCTACCGGCGGTTCCGGGTGCGCATCTCGGGAAAACCCGACGACTACGCGATGATGGAGGAGGTGCTGCGCCGGAGGCTCTCTCACGGCCTNNCNGAGCTCTCCGACCCCGCGGTNGCCAAGGGGCGGTTCTCCGACCTCCCGGACTTGATACTGGTGGANGGGGGGAAGGGGCAACTCTCCGTGGCCCTNAAGGTCCTGGAGGAGCATGCCCTCTCCGGGATTGACGTCGCGGCCCTGGCCAAGCGGGAGGAGCTCGTGTACGTGCCGGGGCGTGCCGAGCCGATCCGACTCCCCAGAGGCTCCCCCGCGTTGAAGCTCCTCCAGCGAATTCGGGACGAGGCGCATCGGTTCGCGGTCGAGTACCACCGGCGTCTGCGGGGGCGCAGGGCGCTGGCGAGTCTCTTGGACTCCGTGGAGGGGATCGGCCCCAAGCGGAGNGAGCTTCTCCTCAGGCGATTTGGGTCCCTGGAGGGCCTGAGGCGGGCCTCCTTGGAGGAGCTCCTCTCCGTGCCAGGCCTCCCCCGGGCTGTGGCCGAGCGCCTGTACAAGGCCCTGCACGTTTAGAGGCCNGGAGGTCAGTCCAATTTTTCGAAAACGAGCATATAGAGTGCCGAGATATTTGAGAATTGAACGAGCACCTTGTCTGACTGAGTGACATACAAAGTGGACACTCCATCAGTTGCTTCTCCCTCGAACACGTTAAAGAGAAGTGTTCGGTTGTCAGGAGAGTTGAGAGGGATTACTTTTACGGCCCCGAAACCATCAGTAGTGAAATGGACGCGGTATATCCCTTCTGGTAGTGTAAAAGGGTCGGTTAATTTATCGGTACGTCCTTTGAATATCAGTCCCGTAAGTTTGGCTCTAGCTGTTGTAACGGCGGAGTGGAGAGAGTTTAAGAGTGAAAGAGCTTCCTGAACTTCGCCCTGTTGTAGCTGGGACACGACATCCCCAATAGTGTTCACGTGTTGAAGAAGCAAATCAGTTATATGTGAATCGGAGGCAGATGGGTAGCCCACTAAGAACCCCAGAACCATCAACAAAGGGACTGTTGCACCCGCTTTTCTTAACACCTCTTGCGCCTCCTTTACTGGCAGTCCTGCAATCTAAGCCTTTCGAGGCGTGAAGACAAATAGATGAGATTACTGTGCTGTGCTAAGTCTGATTGGTTTATCATCCTGGTCCAGGGATACTCTGGCTAGGTGAGAAAGGGGGATAAGTGGATTTGATAGGAAAGCTCCAGAGGCTTTCAGATGCGTTTGGGGTGGCGGGGTTCGAGGACGAGGTGCGGGAAGTGATCTGCGACATGGTGTCCCCCTATGTGGATTCTTGCGAGGTGGACCCGCTCGGGAACCTCATCTGCTCCCGGGGCGAAGGGGAGGCCGTGATGCTCGATGCCCACATGGACGAGGTGGGGTTCATGGTGCGCTGGATCGAGGAGGATGGTTTCTTGCGTCTGGCCCCGCTGGGGGGGTGGGACGAGCGCATCCTCCTCGGGCACCGGATCACGATTCGTACCCGGGACGGGAAAAAACACCTGGGGGTGATCGGGGCCGCCCCGCCTCACATCTTGAAGGACGATGAGCGGAAGAAGGTCGTGCCCCTGGAGGACCTGTTTGTGGACGTGGGGGCGAAAAGCCGCAAGGAGGCCGAAGAGCTGGGGATACGCCTTGGGGACCCGGCCACCATCCACTATCCGTTTCAAGTGGTGCGGGAGGGGTACGTGACCGGNAAGGCGTTCGATGACCGGGCCGGGTGCCTGNTGGCGATCGAGGCCCTGCGGATCCTTTCCGATGAACAGCTCCCCTACCGACTGGTAGTGAACTTCGCGGTGTGTGAGGAGGGGGGGCTCCGGGGGGCAAAGGTCGCCGCCTTCCGGGTGGCCCCCAAGCTCGCCCTGGCCCTGGAGGGGACGATCGGGGCGGACTTCCCNGGGGTGCCGGAGGCCAAACAGCCGGTGCGCCTGGGCAAGGGGCCGGCCATCACCTTGGCTGATCGGTCCATCATCGTGAGTCCCCGCCTGGTCCGGTTCCTGGAGGAAGTGGCNGAACAGGAGGGGATCTCCTATCAGTACAAGCTCCCCGCCTACGGTGGGACCGATGCCGGGGCGATACACCTGGAGCGCGGGGGGATTTTGGCCGGGGTCGTCTCCGTTCCCTGCCGCTATATCCATTCCCCGGTGTCGACGCTACTTATCTCGGACCTGGAGCAGACGATCCGGCTTACGGTGGCCTTCCTCCGGCGGGCGGGGGAGCTCATCTNAAGGAGGGAGCTGTGGTGAAGCGCGTGCACCTTTTCGTGTCGGGGCGCGTGCAGGGGGTGTTCTTCCGCGCTCACACCCGGGATCTCGCCCGGCGCCTGGGCCTCAATGGCTTTGTGCGCAACCTCCCCGACGGCCGGGTGGAGATCGTGGCCGAGGGGGAGGAAGAGGCCCTGAAGGAGCTCATCTCCTTTGCCCACCATGGGCCACCCCTAGCCCAGGTGACGGGGCTCGAGGTCCGTTGGGAGGAACCCACCGGGGAATTCCTGGGGTTCTCGATCCGCTAGTTTTTCGGCACGTACAGGTGCCGCTTGATCTCCTGCTTGGTGGACTTCTCGAACGGCTGGTCCACCAGGGTGATCTCCTCCTTGCTCTTTATGCGCTTGAACACGGCCAGGTTCTTCTGGGCCTCTTTGATGCGCTCCCAGATGAGATCGCGGGCAGCCTCTTTGTCCTCGATCTCCTGTTTTTTGAGCTCGTCCCAGTTGGGATAGATCATGGCCGCCACCACCGGTGTCCCGCCCTTCTTGGCCTCATAGACGAGGATCTCTTCCACCTCGGGGATCTGGGAGAGCTCCCACTCCACTTCCTCCGGGTACACGTTCTTCCCNGACTCGAGCACGATCACGTTCTTCTTGCGTCCGGCGAGGAACAGGTACCCATGGGAGTCCAGGCGGCCTAGGTCCCCGGTGCGGAACCAGCCGTCCTCGGTGAACACCTCGGCGGTGCGCTCGGGGTTTTTGTAGTAGCCGAGCATCACGTTTGGCCCCCGGGCGAGCACCTCGCCGTAGCCGTCGGCGTCGGGATTCTCGATGCGGATCTCCACCCCGCGCAGGGGGCGGCCCACGGTGCCAATCCTCTTCGTGAACGGTTCGGAGAAGGTGAGGACCGGTGAGGTCTCGGTAAGCCCGTATCCTTCGATCATCCCCAGACCAAGGCGCCTCAGGCTGGCCCCTACCTCCGCGGCCAGGGGGGCCCCGCCGGAGACGAAGAACCGGAAGTTCGGGGTGAGGAGCTTTTTCTTGATGAGCTTCCCCAAAAGCCTTGGCGCGAACCGGAACAGGAGCTTGCGGAGCGGATCGGACTCGAAGTTCTCCCGCATCCTGCGCCACAGAGCGTGGTACAGCTTGGGCACCCCCACCAGGATGGTGACGTGGCAGCGCCGGGCCACCTCGATCAAATTGCGGTAGTCGTCGGTGTAGCTCACCGTGGACCCGGCGGCGAGGGGGGCGATGAGGGTGGCCGTGAGGCCGTAGATGTGGTACCAGGGCACGATCGTGACCAGCTTGTCCTCCGGCGTGACGTTGATGGCCTCCAGGATCCCCTCCACGTTGGAGGCGATGTTGCGGTGGCAGAGCATAACTCCCTTGGCGTCGCCGGTGGTGCCCGAGGTGTACATGAGGAGCGCGAGATCCTCGGGGTCAAGGCGCACGTCCGGGGGCGCTTTCCCCTCCTCGGGCATTAGGTCCCACAGCGAGAGGGCCCCGGGCATGGCCTCAACCGATACCACCTCTTTCAACGATGGCACCTGGTCCGTGAGGGGGAGAAGCTCCTCGTAGCGGCTGGGGGAGGCGAAGAGGAGGTTTACTTCTGCCTCGTTCAAGATGCGGCCCACCTCGCCCGGGCGGAGTCCGGCGTCGAGGGGCACCGCCACCGCGCCCAGCCTCTGGATGGCGAAAAACGCCACCGCCCACCCCACCGAAGGCTTGGCGATGATCGCCACCCGGTCGCCCTTCTCCACGCCTTGGGCGGAAAGCCACACGGCGAGCTTTCCCGTCAGTTNCCACAGCTCCCGGTAGGAGAGCTCCCGGAAGGAGAACCTCCGCCCTTTGAGCTGGGGCATCCTGAGCGCCACGTGGCGGCCGTAGCGCCGAGCGCTCTTGGCGACCAGCTCCGGGATGGTGGGCCATTTATCCATGTCAGTTACCCCCCTCGGTGATGTACTTCTCCGCCTCCAGGGCGGCGATCGCGCCTTCGGCGGCGGCCACCACCGCCTGGGCGTGGCGCCCCTTCGGCTCCCGCACGTCCCCGGCGGCGAACACCCCTGGCTGGCTCGTGCGCATCCAGGGGTCGGTTCGAATATAGCCCTCTTCTGTGAGCTCGACTACCCCG
>MTNI01000207.1 GCA_002011415.1 Candidatus Acetothermia bacterium JdFR-47 | reverse complement strand
CCTCCAGGGCCGCAAGGTCTCCGGCGAGGAGCGCCGCGAGCTTCTCCTCGATGAAGCAGAATGAGGCCTCATCCCAAATGAGGGCGCTCTTCACGACTTCGGCGAGGCCGGCGTGGAGCTCCCTTTGGGGAAGGGTCGAAAGGAGTTCCGGATCGGTGAGGACGAACCTCGGCTGGTGGAAGGCTCCGATCAAGTTCTTCCCCCGGGGGTGGTCCACCCCGGTCTTCCCGCCGATCGCGGCGTCCACCTGCGCCAGCAGCGTCGTCGGGACCACGGCCCAGGGGATCCCGCGCAGGTAGGTGGCGGCTACGAACCCACCGAGGTCCCCGGTCACCCCGCCCCCCAAGGCGATGATCGCGCTCCGGCGATCAAACCTCCGCGCAAGGAGCCCATCGTACAGCCCCGCGGCGGTCTCCAGGGTCTTGGAAGCTTCCCCGGGAGGGAAGGTGAGGAGCTCGGCCGCGNANCCGGCACCCCGCAGGGAAGAAAGGGCCGCCTCCCCGTAGAGCTCGGCCACGGTGGAGTCGGCGATCACGGCCACGCGCTCGGGTAGGACATGGCGCCGGGCCACCTCCCCCAGCTTTGAGAGGAGCCCCCGCCCGATGTAGATCGGGTAGCTCCTCTCCCTCTCCTCAAGCTTTACTTCGAGCGTGTGCATTCCTTGAGCCTCGCAAGGATCTCGGCCGCGATCACCTCCGGGGGGCGCCCCCGGCACTCGATCACCAGGTCTGCCGCAAGATACCGGGGCTCCCGGAAGGCGAGGAGCTCCCTNATCCGCCGCAGCCGCTCCTTNCCCTTGTAGCCGGAGAGGAGCGGGCGCCCTCCGTCCCCCTCCAGGCGCCGGGAGAGCTCCTCCGGCTCCTCCCTGAGGTAGACGGTGATGCCACTTCCCTTAAGCCTGTGCCAGTTTCCGTCCTGTAAGGGAGCCCCACCCCCCAGGGCGACGACCAACCCCTCCTCCTCGGCTACCTCCCTGATCACCTCGGCTTCGAGCCGGCGGAACCCATCCTCGCCGAAGGCGAGGAAGATCTCCGGGATGGTGAGGCCCGCCTTCTTTTCGATGAGCTCATCGGTGTCACAAAAAGGGCACCCCAGCCTTGCGGCGAGGTCCCTCCCCACCGTGCTCTTCCCCACCCCCATGAACCCGATCAGGTATATGTTCCCCATCTCAGATAAGGGTGGCTTCCTTGAGCCCGTGCACAAAGGCCGCGAGTTCTTCCGGCGCCACACCCGCGGCCACCTGTTCCACGGCCCGGGATCCCACCACCGCCCCATCCGCTCCAGCGCAGATGACTTCCCGGACGTGCTCCGGCCTCGAGAGCCCGAAGCCGACGACGAGCGGCAGCTCCCGGGGGACGAGCGCCCGCATCCGCCTTATCAGGGGCAGCGTCTCCTCGGCCAGGGTCCCTTTCGCCCCGGTCGTCCCGTAACGGGCGACGAGGTACAGGAACCCGCGAGTGTACTCAGCGAGCACCTTGACCCTTTCTTCCCCGCTCTCCGGGGTCACCAGGAAGGTCAGGGCGAGGCCGTTTTTTTCCGCCGCCCGCATAAGCCCCCTCGCCTCTTCCGGGGGGAGGTCCGGCACGATCAGCCCGTCCACGCCGCAGGCGGCTGCCTCCTCGGCGAAGGCTTCCTCTCCCCACTGGAGGATAGGGTTGTAGTAGGTCATGATGACGAGCGGGATCTCACTCTCCTCTCGCAGCGCGCGGGCGAGCTCCAGGGCGGTCTTAGGAGTGGCACCCGCCGTGAGGGCCCGGAGACCCGCTGCCTGGATCGTGGGGCCGTCGGCCACCGGGTCAGAAAAAGGGATTCCAAGCTCCAGGATATCGGCCCCGCCCGCGACCGCGGCGCGCAGGTAGGCGAGCGATCTCTCCAGGTCGGGGTCCCCGGCCATGAGGTACACGAGGAGCGCCCCCTCTCCCTGGGCCTTGAGGTGTGAAAATCTATCCGTGATCCGTTCCCAACCCATGGCTTTTCTCCACAGCGGAGATCACCGTCTCCAGGTCCTTGTCGCCGCGCCCGGAGAGGGTAGCGATTACTATCTCTTCAGGGCTCATGTTCCCTGCCCTCTCCAGGGCTGCGTAGATCGCATGTGCCGACTCGAGTGCCGGGATGATCCCTTCCAGGTGCGAAAGAAGCCTGAAAGCAAATAGGGCCTCTTCATCTGTCACCGCAGTGTACTCCGCCCTTCCGAGATCCCGATAGAGGGCATGTTCCGGGCCCACGCCGGGATAGTCAAGCCCCGCGGCGATGGAGTAGGTCTCCGCGATCTGGCCCCATTCGTCCTGGAGGAGGTAGGTCCGCATCCCGTGGAGTACCCCGACCTGGCCGTGGGAGAGGGGGGCAGAGTGCCGCCTGCCATCGCCCCCTCCCTCCACACCTAGGAACTGTACCTCCGCTTCGTCTGCGAACGGGTAGAAGGTCCCGATGGCGTTGCTCCCCCCGCCGACACAGGCGACCAAGAGGTCCGGAAGCCTGCCCTCCCTCGTGAGGATCTGCTCCCTGATCTCCTTCCCGATGACGCTCTGGAAATCCCGCACGATCATCGGGTAGGGATGCGGCCCGACGACCGAGCCCACAAGGTAATGGGTGTTGCGTACGTTCGTCGCCCAGTCGCGCAGCGCCTCGTTGATCGCGTCCTTTAGGGTTTTGCTCCCGCTCTCTACAAGGTGGACCTTGGCCCCCAAGAGCTCCATCCGGAAGACGTTCATCTGCTGACGCTTGGCATCGAGTGCCCCCATGTAGATCTCGGCCTGGAGCCCCAGGACCGCGCCGGCGATGGCGGTGGCGGTGCCGTGCTGGCCCGCGCCGGTCTCGGCGATGAGCCGCGTTTTCCCCATTTTTTTGGCAAGCAAGGCCTGCCCCAGGGCGTTGTTCAGCTTGTGCGCCCCACCGTGGATGAGGTCTTCGCGCTTGAGGTAGATCCTTGCCCCACCGGCGTACCGGGTGAGGTTCGCGGCGAAGTAGAGGGGTGAGGGCCGGCCGGCATAGTCCCGCAGGAGTTCCGCGAGCTGGGCTTTGAAGCCAGGTTCGTCTTTAAGGTCGCTATAGGCTGCCTCTAGCTCCGCGAGCGCCGGCACGAGGATCTCGGGGACGAAACGTCCTCCAAAGGGCCCGAATCTTCCGTNTNTTGGGAACTCACTCAGCTTCATTCCGCACCTTCCTCAGTAGCTCGGCCACCTTGTGGGGCGATTTGTGCCCCTCCTCCCCCTCGACCCCGGAGGAGAGGTCGATCCAGTCCGGTTCCACCTTGCGGATTGCTTCGAGGACGTTTTGTGGGGTTATCCCCCCGGCGAGGATCACCGGCAGCGGCTGCAAAAGCTCGCGGAGACGGCGGCTCATCCCCCAGTCGTGGGGTACCCCCGTGCCCCCGCTCTTCCCCGCGAGCTTCGTGTCGAGCACTACCCCATCCAAGGGCGCCTCCCGGAGTGCCCGGGCGCGGGGGGCGATCTCCTCTTCCGGTTCCCCGCCGATCCCCAGGAGGCCCCAGAGTGCAGGTCCCCGCAGCTCCTCTCGGATCACGCGCCACCGCGCCGGGGGGAGATCCCGGTGTACCTGGACGACATCGGGCCTGAGGGCGGCAACGATCCTCCGGAGGATCTCCCCTGCGACGGCAGTGGTCACGGCGACTTTAAGCACCCCTGGCGGGACCGCGGAGAGGACTTCTCTCGCCGTATCGAGGTCGAGGTTGCGGGGCGAAGGTGGGGTGGCGACGATCACCCCCAGGGCATCCGCCCCTTGTGCGGCCAAAACATCCGCCACGCTCTNNAGTCCGCAGATCTTCACCTTGACTTTCATGCTGCGAGGAGTTCCCTGAGCTTCTCCCCGGGGGCCTCCGCCCTGAGGAGCGTTGTCCCCACGAGGAATCCGGAAAAGCCCGCCTTCCTGAGAGAGCGGATCTCCTCTCCGGAGGAGATGCCGCTCAAGGCGAGGATCGGCCGGGAAGGGTCGGGCCTGACTTCTTGGAGGACCCCCATCGCCCGCTTCAGAGAGACCTCCAAGGTGGCGAGGTCCCGGCTGTTTATCCCGATGAGGTCCGCCTCGGTCGCGAGGGCACGCTCGAGCTCTTCTTTGGAGGAGGCCTCGAGGAGGACCTCGAGCCCGAGCCTGTGGGCGTGGTCGATCATCTGCTCGAGCTCCACGGAGGGGTATCCCCGCTCAAACAGCGTCACGATCAGCAGGGCGCAGTCGGCCCCCGCGCGATAGAAGGCCGCAAGCTGCACCGGGTCCACCACGAAGTCCTTAGCAAGGAGCGGCACCCCAAGCCCCTCCAGCGACCGAAGGTGCTCCAGGGCCCCGCTGAAGTGGTCCGGATCGACGAGCACCGAGATCCCCACCGCGCCCTCGGCGGCGTAGGCCGATGCGATCTCGGCGACCCCGCGCCCCCTGAGGAGGTCGCCCGCCGTGGGGGAGGCGGGCTTCACCTCGGCGATGATCGCGTTCCCCTGGACTTCAGCGATCGCGCGGGCGAGGGAGAGGGGCTTCCGCCAGCGACCATCCTGGGGCCGGTAGTAGCCTCGTTTCACCCGCTCCAAGGCCGCTTCCGCGAACCGGTCAAGGTGATTCATCTCGCCTCCCCATTCTCTCGATGAGGGCCTGGAGCTTTGCGTAGGCCCGGCCGCTCGCAATGCTCTCCGCCGCGAGCTCCATCCCCTCCACGATGGAGTTCGCCGCCCCGGCGATGTACAGGCCGGCTGCGGCGTTGAGGAGCACGATCTCGTAGCGGGGGCCCTTGAGGTCGCCCTTCAGGATCGCCCGGGCGACCGCGGCGGCCTCTGCGGGTGCGAGGGTCCCGACCTCCTGCGGGGTCGCGCGCTTCAGGCCGAACTCCTCGGGGCGGATCTCGTAATGCTCGATCCTCCCGCCCCGGAGCTCTCCCACGTAGGTCGGCCCCAAGGTGGAGATTTCGTCGACCCCGTCGCGGCCGTGGACCACCAGGGCTCGCTTCACTCCAAGGAGGCGCAGGACCTCGGGAAAGAGCTCCACGAGCCTAGGGTGGAACACCCCCAGGAGCTGGACGTCCGCCCCGGCGGGGTTGGTGAGGGGCCCGAGCAGGTTGAAGGCCGTGCGGATGCCGAGCTCCCTTCGGGGCCCGGCGGCGTGCCGCATTGCCGGGTGGAACCGAGGGGCGAACAGGAACCCAATTCCGATTTCCTCGATGGCTTCCTCGGCGAGCTTAGGGTCGGTTTCCAGGTCCACCCCTAAGGCCTCCAGGAGGTCGGCGCTGCCGCATTTTCCGGTGTTGGAGCGGTTGCCGTGTTTGGCTACCGCCACCCCACACCCGGCGACCACGAAGGCGGCGATGGTGGAGACGTTGAAGGTCTTCATGGGAGCGCCCCCGGTGCCGCATAGGTCGAGCAAGGGGCCCTCGACCTTCGGCGCGATCCTGACCGCGTGGTCGCGCATCACCCGGGCCATGGCAGCGATCTCCTCCGGGGTCTCCCCCTTGACGCGCAGGCCCATGAGGAACGCCCCGATCTGGGCCGGGCTACAGCGCCCCTCCATGATTTCCGCCATCGCGGCCGCGGCGAGCTCCCCATCCAGGCTTCTACCCTCGGCCAGGGCCGCTATCGCGCTTCGCATGTCTGCCGCTGCCATCGTTCGACCTCCTCAAGGAAGTTCGCGAGGATCCTCTTTCCGTGCTCGGTGAGCACGGACTCCGGGTGGAACTGGATCCCCTCGATGGGGAAGTGCCGATGCCGCACCCCCATCACTTCGCCGTCCTCTGATTCAGCCGAGAGCTCAAGCTCCTTGGGAAGGGAGGAGCGCTGGAGGACGAGCGAGTGATACCTCGCTGCGCGGAAGCCGTTGGGCAACCCCCGGAAAACGCCCTT
>MTNI01000033.1 GCA_002011415.1 Candidatus Acetothermia bacterium JdFR-47 | reverse complement strand
GGGCAAGTGCCGCTTCAGGGCCCGGATGATGGGGGTGGCCATGGGCTCCCCCGGGTTCAGGATGCCCTGGAGGAAGGGAACTCCCTTCGCTTCCCCGATTTCGATCCGGCCGACTTCCCGCGGCACCTCGGCGATGGCGGAGACCGGGCACACCCGGGCGCACAGGCCGCAGCCGTGGCAGAGCTCGGGGTGGAACAACACCTTCTTCCCGATCACGGCCAGGGCCCCGAACCGGCACGCCCGGGCACAGGCCCCGCAGTAAGTACACACGTCCTCGTTCACTTGGGGCACGGGGAGCGAGACCGGCTCGGAGTGGGAAATGTCTGGGGATAGGAACACGTGGGCGTTTGGCTCCTCCACGTCACAGTCGACCAAGGTCACCGGCCCCAGGGCGCGGGCGGCCAGCGCCAGGGACACGGCCACCGTGGTCTTCCCGGTGCCCCCCTTCCCCGACGCGACCGCGATCCGGAGGGGGCGGGGACTAGTGGCCGTGGTCATGGAACATGTGGCGCTCGCAGGCGTCGGCGCCGCCCAGCCGCCCCTCTTGCCAGGCCTGGATCGCCTCCCGCACTGTGCCAGTGGCCCCGGTGCACACCTCGATCCCGTTTTGGGAAAGGAGGTCGATGGCCCGGCGGCCGAGGCCGGAGCAGATCACCACGTCCACCCCGGCCTGGGCTAAATGCTCGGCCGGGAGGCCCACCCCGCCCATATGCTCTGACTCGTTGGGGAGGATCTCCACCTCCCCGGTCTCGGTGTCGTAGATGGTGTAGGTGGGTACGCGGCCGAAGTGCTCCCCCACCAGGTCATCCAGGCCCCCGGGCCCGGCGCTGGGAACGCACACCCTCATGGCGTTCCTCACCAGGTCCAGCCCGGGGGGTAAGGGGGAACGTAAGCCCCGTACCCGTAAGGGCGCCACCAGCCGCCCCACCCGTAGGCGTAGGGGCTGTAGCCGAGCCGCCACCACCCCCGGGGAAGCCAGGGATAGAAGCGGCAGAAGGGGTACGGATTCCCCCAACCACGTCCCCAGCCCCAGAATCCGCGTCCACGTCCGTAATAGCCCCAAGGCATCCTCACTCACCTCCTAGCTCTTTGAGTTTTCTCTTTATCTTGGAGAGCTCTTCCTCCAAGCGGGAGATCCGGTCCCTAAGGGTGTTGGGATCTTCCGCTGGGGCGGGTTCCCCCGGAGGAATGGAGGCCCCTGGGGGGTAAGGGGGCCAGCCCATTTGGCCGTAGCCCATTCCCCTACCCATTCCGGCTCCCCGCCCCATTCCTCGGCCCATGCCACTACCTCGGCCCATGCCACCACCCATGCCACGACCCATGCCAGGGCCCATGCCGAAGCCCGGGGCCATGCCACCGGGGGTGGAGGAGAGCTCCCCTTGCAGGTACCGCTCCACTGCCTCCCGGACGGGCATGTCACTTGCCGGGACCATCTCCACCCCGGCCTGAGACAGGACCCCGGACACGTTTGGGCCGAAGTTGCCGGCGAACACGGCCCTGGGGCCCCGGGATGCCACGAGCTGAGCAGCTTGGATTCCCGCTCCGGAAGGGGCGTCCTTGTAGGGGTTGGAGAGAACCTGGACGTCCTGGATCTTGCCGTCCTCCACCTCCACCAGGGTGAAGGTGGGGGCCCGGCCGAAGATCGGGGACACCAGGTCCTCAAGCCCCCCTCGATCCGTCGCCGCGATAAAGATCTCTTTCATTCCTTCTCCTCAGTGAGCTCGTCCAGCCTGCGTTTGATTGCGGCCAGCTGGGCCTCCAGGGCCTGGGCTTGGCTCGAAAGCCAAGCAATTTCCTGGTCCCTGGTCATCCCTGTCCCGGCCCAGGGGGGGGTTGGCCAGCCCCCTTGAGCGCTCAGCCAATCCCAGAAGGCAGGGAGCTGCCCGGTCTGGGCCAGGTACTGGGCCCCTGGGGGCATGCCGCCCCAACCCGGTGAGTAGCCGAACCGCATCCAGCCGGGAAGTCCGGTGAGGTAGAACATATTGCGCCACCTCATAGGCATCACCTCCGACAGTATTTTAAGCATATGCACACCACAGGTCAAGATCCTTTCTGCAAACTATTTGCAACTAGAGGGTGTATAATCCTTCCATGCCGAGGCCGCCGAAGCCGCGCTGGTGTCAGGGCCTTCCGGCCCAAGAGGTGTTCAAGCCCGCCGGGGTGCCGCTCGGGCGCCTGGAGCGGGTGGTGCTCCAGCTGGACGAGCTCGAGGCGCTCAGGCTATGCGACCTCCTTAACCTCTCTCAGGAGGAGGCCGGCGTCCGCATGGGCGTCTCCCGGGGCACGGTGCAGCGACTCCTTTCCGCTGCCCGGGCCAAGGTGGCCGACGCCCTCCTCCACGGCAAGGCCATCGTCATCACCCAAGGTGACCACGTCAGGATCCACCACCCAGGGCGCCATCGTTTCCGTGGTCCCCGCCCTTAGCGTATCATCCCTCCCATGGCGAAGTGGACGTTAGTTGCCCTGTCTCTGCTTTCCCTGGGGGTAGTGGGCCTCGCTGCCCAAGTGGAGCTGCACCTGTTCTGGGCCGTGGGCTGTCCCAACTGCGAGGTCATGGAGGAGTTCTTGACCGGGCTTGCCTCCGCTCACCCCGAGCTCGTCATCGTCCGCCACGAGGTGGCCTACCACCCTGACGAGTGGCGGCTCATGCAGCAGCTCGCCCAGGCCTACGGTATCGAACCCAGCGAGACCCCGGTGGTGTTCGTGGGGGATCTGGCCACAGTGGGGATTGGCCGGGCGGTGGAGCTCCGGATAGCGGAGGAGGTCGAGCGGTGCTTGGCGGAGGGGTGCCCCTCCCCCTTGTCCCGCCTGCCCGAGGACGGCACTTGGGTTCCCGCCCCGTTTGAGCTCATGCTTCTGGCGCTGGCCGCGCTGGCGGTTCTCGTCATCTTGGTCCAGTTGACCTCCCCGTAGGGGAAACGAGGGAGCTAGGAAGGGAGCGGCCTGGGGGGCGCTGATGGCCGTGAACAGATAAAGTTAGTTTCGGGATGGCAGCCGCCGAAGCAGGTCCGAAGCAAAAGTCCACGGAGGAGCTCCTTCGGGAGCTGCGGGAAGCGGAGGAGCGCGGGGACAGCCGCCGGGCAGAGGAGATCCGCGAGGAGCTGGTGCGCAGGCACATCGGCTTGGTAAGGTCGATCGCCGCCGAGTTCACATTCACCGGGGAGCCGTTCGAGGACCTGGTCCAAGCTGGGTACTTGGGGCTCCTTGGGGCAGTGGCCAACTTCGATCTCGCCCGGGGCATCAAGTTTTCCACTTACGCCTCCCACCTCATCAAAGGGGAGATCCGCCATTACGTCCGGGATAAGCACGGTTCGGTGCATGTGCCCCTTTGGATTCGATCGCTGTCCTCCAAGGTCACGGCGGCCCAGGACCGCCTGTACCAGGAGCTAGGCCGCCCCCCCACCTTGGAGGAGATCGCCCGGGAGCTCGGGGTGAAGCCAGAGGCAGTTCAAGAGGCCCTCAAAGCCCGCGATGCCATGACCTACGTGTCCCTCGACGCCGAGCGTCGGGCTAACGACCCCAACCCCAGCTTCGATCTGGAGCGCGTCCTGGCCACGGACGAGGGAGACCTCCCGGTCGACGTCAAGTACAGGATCGCCACCGCGGTGGAACGGCTCTCCGACTTGAGCAGGCGTATCATCGAGGGCCTGTTCTATCAGGGGAAGTCCCAGGCCGAGGTGGGGAAGGAAGTGGGGCTTTCTCAGCGGCAGGTGTCGCGGCTCAAAGATCGCATATTGCGTGAGCTTCAGGAACAGCTATTTGGAGATATTGCTGGTCTAAAAGATAGCAAAACGCGGAAGAATAAGGACGATGAGTAAAGCTAAGGCAGCTATGGACCTACTAATATCGATCGCCGAGATCATGGACTGCGTGCGGCGATCAGTGGCGCAGCTCGAGGCCGGAGAGCGGGCCGAGGGGTTGGCCCAGCTCGCCAAGGCTGTGGAGAGCGTGCGCGCTGAGATCGCAGCTTGGGAGGATCACTCGGAGGAGGCGCCGCTTCCGCTCCCGGAACTGGTGGGCGAGCTGCGGGCGGTGCTCGAGGACCTGCTCGCCGCCCAGGCGGCCTTGGAGTCTTCCCCTGATCAGGCCGCTTAGGCCGGTTCCCCTATTCCTTTGAGCGATCTGGCCGGTTAGCCTTCCCCGTGGACATGCGGGAGGTGGTGTACGCTGGCGCCCACCTGGGCTACGACACCGGGAAGGTGCCGGTGGGAGGTGGGGCACAGGTGGGCATCCATCTCATCCGCCAGTGGGTAAAGCAGCCCCGCTTCTCCCTCACCGTGTTGGGCTCAGGCCCCATTCCCCCGGTCGACTCGCAGCACGTGCGTTATGTTCACATCCCTTGGCATGTACCGGGCCAGGACGGGACGCTCACCGACCTCCGCGTGCGGGGCTACGCCAGCTTCTCTCGCCAGTTCGAGCGGGGGGTAACCGAGTTCTTGCGGGAGTATGCCCGTGATCGCACACCTCGAAGGGTATGCGTGATCCATAACGATATCTGCGAGGCCGGGGATTTCGCCGCCATCGGCCGCATGGGCTACCGTCAAGTGGCCATCTTCCACGTGGACGTGGTGGATTACACGGCGAGCATCTACCTGCGGGGGGTGGTCTCCGCCCCCACGCTCGCCCGGGCGTATCGCGGGTTCGCACGATTGGGGGGAGCGCGCCTCCTTCCCGATGTCGCGCGGTTGATCCTGGAGAAGCAGGAGACCTGTGCCAAGTGTTGCGACCTGTTGGTGGTCCCCTCCCGCGAGATGGCGGAGGTGATCCGGGCCTCCTATCCCTGGCGCACCGATGAGGACGTGCTTGTGATCCCTTGGGGGGCGATCGTGGAGGAGCCCTCGGCAGGTGTAGAAGAGGAAGTGAGGCGGATCAGTGCCCAGTACGGCCTGGACGGAAGCGCGCCGGTGCTCATCGCCCTGAGCCGTATCTCTCCGGAAAAGGGCCAGGACTTACTCCTCCGGGCCCTAAGGGTTTGGGAGCGAAGAGGCGGGGGGAAGCTGGTTACCTTCATCTGTGGCGCGCCCGCCTTCGTCCACGGCCAAGGCTACATGCGCCGGCTGCGGCGCCTGGCCAGCCGCCTGAGGCGGGTGGAAGTGCACTTCCCCGGCTACGTGACCGGGGTCAGGAAGGCTGCCCTATTTCGCCTTGCGGACCTGTACGTATTCCCTTCCCGCCACGAGTCATACGGCCTTACGCTGGTGGAGGCACTCTCGGCTGGGCTTCCGGTCCTCACCACGGACCACCGCTCCGCTCGGGATCTCGTGCGGCCGGAGTTCGGCCGGGTGGTGCCCCCGACGCCGGCCGGGGTTTACCAGGGACTCGGGGAGCTCCTTTCGCGGCGGGAGGCGCTTTCAGAGATGGGGACCCGGGCCCGCGCCTTCGCCGCCGGGCTCAGGTTCGAGCTTGCCGCGGCCAGATTGGCCGAGGCGATCGAGGACCTGCTTTAAGCCGGCAAAAAGGCCCCTGCGGGGGCCTGGTGGGACCTTGGGACTGATTGTAGAACGCATTCGTTAGCTGTCTCGTGGTGACTAGTTCCCGAGCGTATTCCATCGCTCCTGCTAGCGGCGCGTTGGTGCCCGTCATCAACGCGGAGCATAAAGCCCGGTGTGTGGGGGCAGTAGCTGGAGGGCCTGCGGCCATACGCCCCTGCTGTCCTGGACTCGTCCGCCGGTTATGTTGTGCCGGGAGGTTCCATGATGCTACCGGATTCGGACCTCGACAGCGTTTCAGCAAGCGTCTGTTCGCCGCAACCACGGAGAAAACTTGCTCAGTGCTAGTCCTCCAAGGTGCCGCTTGCCCTCATCAAACCTCCGATTCGAGCATCTCGCGAAGCTCTATGAGGCGAAGCTCAA
>MTNI01000008.1 GCA_002011415.1 Candidatus Acetothermia bacterium JdFR-47 | reverse complement strand
CCTTTTCCCTGTCGAAATCAGGGGGAGGCACGTCGAACATGAGCGGGTTGAGAAAATGAAGGACGAAGGTGAAGGTCACCAAATAGCCATTCTCGGCTGTAGAGTATCGATAAATTACACTGTTAACAGTAGCTGAAGAGAAGTTAGCTCGCAAGAGGCTTTCCCTCTTGGAGTTGGCCGAGGCATTGGGGAACGTGGCCTGAAACTGGAGGCCATCCTCACTGACAACGGCAGGGAGTACTGTGGTAGCAAAGCCCCTCCCTGCGAGGTATATCTGGCGCTAGCTGACATAGAACACCGGACCACGCGGGTGGGAAGACCGCAGACGAACGGGTTTGTGGAGCGGTTCCACCGGACAGTTCTCGATGAGTTCTTCCGTAAAGCATTTCGGGAAAACTTTTACGCCACAATCGTTAGCTCTCTCTTCGCTCAATCCATCCTTAAAGAAAGAGACACCGTAGCCTCACCCCCCGTTTCGTGTTCTTTTTGGTGAGGCAACGCGGTCTATTTGACTTCTCCCGGTTGGTTCTCCTATCCTGGCAAAGATATGAAATCGAAGAGGAACGTGTTCGGGTTTCCGCATAACCAACAACGTCAAAGGCGATCCATATAGTGAAAAGGGCCTTGGTGGTTTCGCTTCTCTTGCTGTTCGTCGGACTGTCTTGTATCCCTCACTTGGTGCCAACCTCGGCACTCACGCAGTGGTGGGCGGTGCACTCGGATACTGGCTAGGACGGAATCCCGTCTATGCATTTGCTATTGGTTTTCTTTCCCACGCCCTACTGGACATGATGCCCCATCACGACCCGGTACTAACTGATCGATTAAATATAGGCGTTTTCGGCGTTTTCAACCTGGGAACTCTGTTCACCACAGCCAAACTATGCAGATCAAACGACAACGATTCCCGAATCCTTTGGGGAGCAATCGGAGGGACGTTGCCGGACCTTGAGCATATCCTCTTCTTCAAAGCGTGTGAAGGATTTGCCCTGTGTGAGAAAAAGATCTACCCCAGCCACAATGGTCTGCTGCCTCATCCAGGGGATGCTCCGCTCTTAGTGGGGTATGCCCTGGAGATTGGTGCCTGCTACCTTGCGATCAAACTCGCCTTCTAGTGGACCATGTCACCTGGTCGATTCACTTCCGGAGCTAGTCTGGATTGAACCCAATGTTGAGTTGGGACTGGTAGAGCGAAGAGCCGAAAGCGCTGTGTGGAGCGCATCTTCTGGAGCTTGGGTGAGTTTACCTGGAACGCGTATGGTGCCTTTCCAATGGCCACGGGTGTCACAAGCAGTTGATCTTCTCCCTCCGAAACTGAGTTTCAGAGCTAGCCGACGTCGGACATCTTCATGACGTTAGATGGGCCTGATAAGGTTGGCCCTAACAGCTGATTCACTTTTTTACCCTCCAAGATATAGATTTTACGCCTCTTTTACACCTCCTATGTCAGGCCAGTCATTGAAAAAACGGCCCCAGAGAGCCAGCCATGGGCTTCCCTAGGGCCAGACAAAAACAGTTCTCGATCCCTAAATCAGGGCACGGGTGTAAAAGCTGTGCTCACTCAACTTTCCTCGTCTCGATGTACTCGACATCTATACTTGTCATAGTGGTGGTTGCAACCGTATATACGGCTACTACGTCCAGTTCATCACTGCTCAGTATTACGACGAACCCTTTGATAAAGTCTGGATATTCGATACCCACCATTTTGCGGATGTCGTAGCAGTCGATCTCCAAGGCTTGATCCGGTCCGAGTTCGAATTCGTAAAACCGTGTAATCTCCCCTGGCTCTTGTCCACCTGGGGGAAAGGTAAGCACCACTTTCTTCACGGCCTTTATTGACCGTTCCGTAAAATTATGGACGTTAATGGCGGTAGCGTAGTTACCAAAGGCAANAGGTCCCTCTCCCCATTGTTCCATCGTCCCACAGATAAATTTCACAGGATAGAGGAAGGGAAAATCAGTGANAGGTTCTGGGACAGGATGGATTGGCTCAGGAGGTTCTGTATATCCCTCATCAACGAACTTTCCAGTGGCCAAATGGATAACATCAAAACCGAACTTCGTCATTACGGTATCACATGGCTCGAAATTGACGTCATGAGGGTCTCTTGAGTTCATCGCAATGCATATCTCGAACACGTAAGCGCCCCGCGTGGGATCCCATCTCCCACACCCTACCGCGTTCTCAGTGCCTCCCAATTTCGTGTCTAGATCAAAGTGCCATGTTTGGAGGTAGTGGTAATCTATGCCGGCTGTCTCCCGTGTACCGGTGGCTGGAACGATGACGATGTTGTCCCCAGTACTCCATTGAACNCCATCCCCGTTGTCATAAAACACATATGCCCTAAATTGCAATTGTGAGGGGTAGCGCACCATGGTTTTTATGATCATNGCGAAACATAGATTTTCCCCATCATGCTTAATGTAGATGTCAGCATCATATACGCCCATCTTGACGGTCTTCTTAAATGCATCGTCCCATCCAGAGCCTATATAACCATCTATTGCCTCGATCTCGTCACTAAG
Source organism: Candidatus Acetothermia bacterium JdFR-47 (assembly GCA_002011415.1). Lineage (GTDB taxonomy): Bacteria > Bipolaricaulota > Bipolaricaulia > Bipolaricaulales > Bipolaricaulaceae > JdFR-47. The sequence continues at coordinate 3,346 of MTNI01000008.1, read as the reverse complement.
GGGTATGTGCTCCACATCATCCTGGTTGGCGCATACACTGATGGGCAATAGGCCGGTCATGAGCAAGAAAGTCGCCAGTAATGACATCGCTGCCTTTTTCATCTTGACCCCCTTTATTTGGGACAAGAAGGGCACCCAAGGCCCCTTCTTTTGTACATTCCCCACTTTCTTCCTTGGGACCCAAAGAAGAAAGACCAGCTCTCCCGACAGAAACCGAGAATTTGAGGCGATAAACACCCCCTCGTGGGCGAATAGGCTGAAGGGGAAAGATTGAAAAGTTAGCCAGAATGATGAAAAGTGAAAGACCAGTTCAACTTACGGCCGCACTCTCTCCCACAACTTGCACTCTACACCCTGCAATTTTGACAACGCCGCTGAGCGCCTTCTATCCTTGTCTAAACGGGCTTGACAGGGGAAGGGAACAAAAGCCCTTTGAAAAATAGCTGACCCTTACGAAACAGTGACCTCTGAGTCCGAGTCCTTATGGAGCCACTCCTCTAAAGAGGCGAGGGAGTAACACACATTATGGCGGGATCGTGAGGGTGCCGGAGATTGGAAAACCTGAAGTGGACCCCAAAAGTTGGACACTCGGGTTGGAGAGGGTTGGTGTCCAAAGGAGAGGTTCAATGAGCCAACGACGAAGCTTCACGCTTAAGTTTAAAGCCCAGGTGTGGGTGGAGATACTTACGAGAGCCAAGAGCCCGGCCCAAGGCTGTCGGGAATACCACCATCAGAGACTCGCTCCTTTCCCGGTGGCGAAAGGAGTTCCTGCAGCGGGCACCCCAAGTGTTCAAAAGCCGGGAGGGGAACCCAAGCAGTGAAGCTAGAATCGCCGAGCAGTGGGACTGGCCCGCAGCAACTACTACTACCCTGTGCCAGAAGACGATCAGGCACTGAGCCAAGCGATCGAGGCCATCTCCGGGGAGTACCCCACCTACGGCAGTTGCCGCATCACAGCCCAGCTGCGCAGGGAGCCATATGGGAGGTGAACCGGAAGCGGGTCCAGCGGTTGATGAGGGAGCTAGGGTTAACCAGGAAGGCCATCCGCAAGAAAGTCAGCACCACCGAGTCTCGGCATCCCCATCCCTGCTATCCCAACCTAAGGTGAGGAAGCGTATCCACTCCGCGCTAGGGTACATGAGGAAGTGTTCGAGGCCACCTGACATGATGTGCAGGTAAAGGGCGCCTCCCCCTCTAAGGGGAGGCGGAAAAGTGCCAAATTCAGGGGGCCACTACATTTTCCATGTTAAGCCCATTTAGAGCGCAACAGAGAATGATTTGCGGGGCTGCCCTTGGCTTCTAGTTTAGTGGTAAGCTGGAAACAGACCGGGCGGGAAAGGAGGGACATAATGTGCAGGGTTCTACTGATGGCCTTGGTGTGTGGTGTTGTTATGGGACAGTGGGGATGGGGGGTGGCGCTTGGCCAAGAGCTACCTTCCGTCATTGCTCATACTATGGCCGTTGGTGTTGATGTGGAAACCTATGAAGCCATTGGGGTTACGTATTCGTTCAGTGTCGCTGATGAGACGGCCGTCTCCTGGGTTAACTTCGGGCCGGTTTATCGCTCTCACGAAGTTTTATGGGAGTGGTATTTCCCTGATAACGAGCTTTACTTCACCTGGACTGAAATGATAGAAGATCCAGGGGAAGGTTACTACTGGGAAGAGTACCCTACCTGGAACTGGATCGATATAGCAGGCCAGGAAGCCGGCCAGATGCCTGGGGAGTGGAGGGTTGATATCTATCTGGATGAGACATTGGTTTTGACAGAGAACTTTACGATCTCTGATGTTGCACCCTCAGTTGCAGATGCTCCTCTTGGAATGCCCATCGAAAAGAAAAGCCTCGATGGAATGATTGGTCCGGAATGGGATGACGCCCAAAGGCATGAAATTATGCTTGGGAACTATCAAGCAGAGATTCTCCTGAAGCACGATAGTGAGTACTTCTATATTGCAATGATCATCAGGACGAATCGCCACTTCCCTGGGATATTTCGGAGTTACGTCTTCTTCGACAATGGTGATGGCAAGGACTACTCCCAGGGAGACGACATCATCACTGTGATGGCGATGGAGGGGCAGTTGTTTGAGGCGGATTTCTACTACCTTGGCACCTTCTACTTCCGCCTCGATACCGAAGTAGGAGGGGAAAACAACGCCTACGGGGCTGGGAGGTACGATGCTGAAAACCGATGGTATGTGTTCGAGTTTGCAAGGGAGCTTGCCTCTGAAGACACAAAAGACATCGCCATAGCTCCAGGAGACGAGGCAACCATCATATATGGGTGGGCAAGGGACTAGATAAGAAGGCCTATAGAGGTGATCTAGAATGGAGAGAAGACGGCGTTTAACCCTCCTTCTGACAGTGGCCTTTCTGGTTGTGTTTACTACGGGTGGAATCGCTCAGGAGGGAACGGAGAAAACGGTAACGAAGTTTGCGCCTCTCCCGGCAGCTACCAAAGCAACACTGGAAGCGATCAATGCTCTCAATAAGCAAATACGTCACGTCCTCTCCCAAATAGCTGCCCGCGGGGGGGAACTTGTCTTTGACAGGGCCATCTTACCTGTGCTGGTCGTTGGCCTGTACGGTTCGCTAAGAGAAGTGATGGCCACGTTCCCGAACGTACTAGGGCGCCCAATGAGTAGCTGGATGTATAACTTCGCGGAGATCGATCGCAACATCAATGAAGCGGGNGACGCCGCGTNCTTGTCCTCAGGGAAGGACTGGCTTAGAGCAATAGGTTATCTTCAATCNGCGAAACAACGTACANAGGACATAAANGCCTCCCTCTCTTCCCAAGGAGGCGGTGTTGGGGTCCCAGAGGCAAACGCTCTTTACGAGAAGCTGGTGAGCCTACAGAGAGCATGTGTTCCAATAGGGGGAGTAGATTTGAGTGAAATCATGGTAGCTTCGCATGGAGCAAGCACTGCGGTGGACACGCTTGTAGGCAAGCTGCCGAACGTGTGGAACCGCAGCCTGAAGAGCTGGTATCACGATTTCCGCAGTCTGTACTCCGGCATCACCGAAGCGGTCCGTGCTGCGAGTGAAGCTGACCAGAAGGCTTTAGTAGGTTATTTGACAGCCGCGGAGCAGGGCAAGTTGGCCTTGAAGCGGGCGGTCCTACAAGTGAGATAACGCAGAATCACCTTAGATCAGCTGGCTCTCTCCCATCGACACGGCAGTAGCTCAGAACATCACGCTGATGCATGGGGCTAGATCCTGATTTTTGTCTTTTCGCCTCTTGCTCACTGGGGGTGGAAAACCTTGAGGCTCTGGTCTCATGATCCAATGTCGACCTAGCCCAAAGGCTGCGAGGCCGGTTTCCCTCTCCACTGCAAGCAAT
>MTNI01000140.1 GCA_002011415.1 Candidatus Acetothermia bacterium JdFR-47 | reverse complement strand
CTCGACGACTCCAACCGGAAGGACTACGGCAAGATCACCGTCATATACGGCGCCCGAAGCCCGGGAGAGCTTCTCTACAAGGAGGAGCTCAAGGAGTGGGAGACGCGAAAGGACGTCGAGATCTTTATCACGGTAGACAAGGGAGACGCCAGTTGGAAAGGCCGGGAGGGCTTTGTACCTACCGTCCTTGAAGAGGTGGCACCCAGCTCCGAGAACGCACTTCTCGTGGTCTGTGGGCCGCCCATCATGATCAAGTTCACCCTGCCGGTGATCCAAAAGCTGGGGTTCGCCCCACGCGATACGATCCTATCGCTCGAGATGCGGATGAAGTGCGGTATTGGCAAGTGCGGTCGGTGCAACATCGGCAGCAAGTACGTCTGCAAGGACGGCCCCGTGTTCACCCTGGAGGAGCTCGCTGCGCTCCCCGCCGAGTATTAGAAATTTCTGCGGCAAAGGAACGGGGGCGCCGCTGGTAATTCGCCATCTGACAGCAGGCTTGGCACTCTATTCCATTCAAAAAACCATGAAAGTTCTACCTTCGGTCAGGTCAGCTCCACCAGTACTTCCTGTAGTGCCTAATAGAAGGCCTCTTTCGCTAGGGTTCTACAATCGGTCACGTCAGGTCTTCCAATGTGTCTTGCAGTTCCTCCAAGGCGGAATGCAAGAGGTTACTCCATTGCGACAAAGCCATCCGCGGAAGGTATTGGGGTCGTAGGCCCGGTCTGCCAGCAATCGCTCTGGCCGCTTTCGGGGCCGAACCAGGAAACGCGAGCGGCAGGGCTCGGTTTGCGAGGGCTTCTTCACCCTCGCCTGTGCCATGGTCTGCCTGGTGGAATTTTCGAAATGACTTCTAGTGAATTAAAGATAGCCAGGATTGCCGTATGGACATACTCTGGACAGCAACAGGTCAAGAGTCATCACCTGACTTTCTGGGTTCCGATACTCCAAAAGCACCGGGGTTCTAGTTCCTACGCACAGACTGGTGTGGGGTACCGGCACTCTCGTAGTTGGACTAGGCTTTCCCAAGTACAACTCTCCAGGGAGGGGCTCTATGATGTATGCTGTAATGCGTAATCAGTGTGCAAAACTCGACGGAGAGGAGGTGAGATTGAGATGAAGAAACCACAGAAATGGCCAGGACTATTATTAACATTCGTATTTGTCAGCGCATTGGCTTTGCCTGTCTCAGCCAAGTTAGAGGAATCGGTACCGATTGGATTCGGGCCGGTTACCGAACTGATGCAGATGATTGCCTCAGCCGAGGATGCTGAAAAGGAAACGGTGGCGGCGGCGCTGACCTTCTTCATGACGAGCCTGGTGGAGTTCCTGGAGGGTCAGGGGGTCTCACAGGAGACGTTGAGTGAGATCTGGGAAAACTTTGAGAGAGCGCTGGAAGAATTCCTGCAAGATCGGACCAGTGCGGATGAATTTGGCCAGGAGATCGCTGGGCTGGGCCGTGCGCTCCAGGCGACGGCCGAAGAGGGGGGCGTTCAGGGACTCCCGACTGAACTCCTCCAGAGAATCGGGATCGACACCGACGTGATCGGAGCGCTGCTTGACACTGATGATCTAAGTGGCCTGGACATCGCCGAGATTGCCAACCAGATTGCTGGTGCAGCGGAAGGCCCCCCAGATGATGCTGACCCTCCAGGTGAAGCGGGGCCGCCTGACGATGCCGGCCCACCGGATGACGCTAGCCCTCCAAATGATGACGCTGGGCCGCCGCCGAAGAAGCCTGGAAAAGGAAACTAGCAAGCTATCAGCACATACTGAAGTTTAAGGAGCAAGGCCCATGAGGAGGAAGGTCTGTAAATTGAGTGGAGGACCTCAACCACGTTATGCTACAATGATTAAGCAAATACAAGATAGGGTGATTCACCTGGAGGGGTCCCCTGTCAGCGAACTAACCGTCCGGCCTGTGTTTTTCTTAACTTGTAGCACTCAAGAGAGGATATTATGAACTCTTCCTTGAAAATAACTGCGTTCTTGCTCGGGCTCGTTGCCCTGGCTTTGGGGATGGCAGGGTGTATTCCCGGACTTCTCCCTGGCCCGCCCCCATTAGACCTCACTGGTACCTGGGAAGGAACGGTGGAGAAAGGCGTTGTTTCGACCGAGAGCGCTCTCGATCATCTAAGTGTCGGACCCGATGAAGTCGGAGGACCCTTCACCTTGGAACTTGCTCAAGATGGAGTGTCCCTCAGCGGGACCTTCACCGACGAAGAGGATAATGTCGCAGGCACCCTAACCGGCGAAGTCGACCGACAGACAAGGACAATCTGGTTTGAGTTCACTATACCTCTGGGGTCACGGTGACGTTTTCCATGGAAGCGCAAGTCTCCCCCGATGGCGAAACGATGACCGGTACCGCCGAGATTTCCATCACTAACAAGAAATCTCCTGTCCCCGTGACCGTAAAGGTCGAACGAGCCTGGTCTGCCAGTCGGGTAAATGAATTGTAAAGGCGGAACCTGCCCCGAATCTTCACAATTTCCCCGCGCGGTCGGTTATAGATTGCAACAAGAATAAAGCGATTGCAGTAACCCTGTCTACCCAAAGAAATGGGCGGGGCTCGTATCGGCTTAGCCCCGCCCCCGTGCCCTACATTCCTATACGGAGAGAGTAGGTTACAGGGATTTCCCCCGTCCTACTCCGGCGTTGGAATGATGCCGAGCTGTTGCAGTAAGCCCAGCGTGTCACGGCTCCACCAGATTTCCACTATCTTGCCGTCAGCAACACGAATGATGGAGATCCCCGTCCACATCAGCTGCTTTCCGGTAGGAGGAAGACCACCCAATGCACCTTGATGTGTGCCACGAGCTGTCCAGCGGCACGCTAGCAAGTCCCCGTCGGCAACAACGTCCTCACAGGTGACATGGAAATCAGGAAGGGCGGATAAGTTCACAGCAGCCCATTGCTTGTAGCTCTCGCGGTCGCAAACCCTCGGATTGGTGGGATCGTGGTTGACAAAGTCGGTGGCCAAGAATTCGTCGACTAGGGCTATTTTTCCCTGATTCCACGCTTCATTATGACCTCTGAAGAGTGCCTCGCTCTCCTCTGGGTTACCGGGGACGCCGGTTACTTCAGACGACGCGCCCCACGTGAAGTCTTCACGTCCCATCGGAGGGATGACACTAAGCTGTTGTAGCATGCCCAAGGCGTCATAGGCCCACCAGCATTCAACGACCTTGCTACCAGCGAAGCGGAAAATGTTGATCCCGGTAACCGTTACGAGATTTCCTGTTGGAGGGATCCCCATATACTCTCCTTGATGTGTGGCGCGGCTCGTCCAGCGAGCAGCCACTTTATCTCCTTCAACGGTCATCTCCTCGGTGGTAAGGTGGAAGTCAGGGAAGCCAGCAAGGTGTACCACAGCCATTTGTTTATAGGTCTCGAGATCCTGAACCCCAGGGGCGTTGGGATCGTGGTTGACGTAGTCGGTGGCCATGGTTTCGTCGGCTACGGCAAGGTCTCCCTTGTTCCAAAACTCCTCAACGAAGCGCTGAAGGACGGCCTTGTATTTCTCCTGTGGACTCGTCACCCAATAGGCCTCCGTAATACGGGCATCTACATCTTCACCGGTCAAGCTGACCAGCAGGGTACCTCGCGGAACGAGGGCGACATCAATCCATGCGCTCCGCCCGGAGACGTCCAGGCCAGTGACCGCGCCACCTCCAAGGGCAAGGATGTCCCTTTCCTCTAGGGCTATAGGGCTGTCGAATACAATGCCGATACCTGTGATCTCGCCTCCCGTCTCGTTATCAAAAACAAATACCGGCCCAGCTGGCCACATCTGCACGCCCGGCGTTACTTGGGTCTGAGCAAAGCCCAGGATTCCTGCTCCCAAAACTGCTACCATTAGACTTACTACAAGCGTGAGAGAACTCTTCTGGAATTGAACTTTCGTAAGGCCCATCCGAACACCTCCTTTACTTTGGGGCAGGATGAGCACACGACTGTGCCCCTCCATTGTGCCCCTATTCGGCTCTTGTCTTTCTTCCATGGAATTCAAGGAAGAAGGACCCGCTCCTTCAGCAGGTCTCTGGAATCTGATTGGCGGCAAGCACCCCCTTGTGGGGGAGTGGGTCAAAAAGCCGTGAAGGCAACAAGAGCAATAGAGAAAAGGGAATAATTATTCTTAATAATTATCCTTAACTGACCGGGCCCTCTCCCACATTTTTCACTATACACCTTGCAATCTAGACAATGCCACTAAACACCTTCTGTTCTCACCTAAATGGACTTGACAGGAACACAATTGTCCTTCGCAACTCACGACTGCCGCCATGACTTACTGTGTTACTTTAACCGGTCCCAAGCAAAAGAGGTCGTGGAAGTTCTATATTCGGTCAGGTCAGCACCACCAGCACTTCTTGAAGCACCAAATAGAAGCCTCCTTTCATTGGTGTTTTCCAATCGGTCATGTCAGTTCTCCGTGTCTCCCTTAAACACCAGACCCCCAGAATCCCTCTATCCAGCAGAACCCCAACATGATGTTCACCGGCTCATTCCCCCCTTTTCGCCGGATGGAAAGGAGGGCTCCATCTAAGTAGACGGCGTAATGCTCCTTGCTCAGGGGACAGCCCTTCGTGCTTCTACCTCCTTGGTTACTTACCGTATGGCTGCTCCCAGTCTGTGCTATAATTAATATGAAAGGAGGGTGTGTAAAGTGCTGGTGATAAGCGCACCGGCCATTTTTTTGTTGAATCCTGGCTCGGTACGCGTCGTCAATATCCACTATCGAGCCCTCTTTGAATGCCGGACGCGCGGGCAAACGGTCGCTGAGTTGATAAGCCGGTCACCGGGCTTCAAGAGACTGCCCGGTCTTATGCCTCTCGGTCAAGACCATGCCTGAGTTCGCCCTGAATCTTCCCGCCATCTTCTGGACCTCCTTCCTGGTGTGCTTTTCAGGAGCCCTCGCCCCAGGGCCTATGCTAGTCCTGGTTGTCAGGGAGTCGGTCCGCCACGGGCTAGTGGCGGGGCCACTGGCCTCCACCGGCCACGCCGCTCTAGAGCTCCTGGTAGTAGGGCTTCTGCTCTTGGGGCTAGGGCAGTGGCTCCGGGCACCTGTTGTGGCTGCCATCATCGGCATTGTGGGAGGCCTGTTCCTGCTCTGGATGGCCTGGGGCACAGTCCGCGCCTCGGGGGAGTTTCCCCTCGGCGCCCCGAAAAGCCACCCCCGTCCTCAACAGAGCCGCCTGGGCCCGGTGGTGGAAGGGGTACTGGCCTCCCTTTCCAATCCTTACTGGTTTATCTGGTGGATCACTGTAGGCCTCGTCTTCCTCACACGTTCTCTGCCCCTGGGCTTCCTCGGAGTGGGAGCCTTCTACCTGGGGCACATCCTGGGCGATTACGCTTGGTACACACTTGTCTCCACTGCCATCGCCTCAGGAAGAAGGGTTATGGGCCCGAAGGTCTACCGAGGCATACTCCTCGCTTGCGCCATCTTCCTGGCAGGGCTGGGGGGTTACTTCCTGTTTTCAGGGGTATGGCGGCTCTCCTCCGGATAAGGGGCCGTGGTAAGGGTGGTCCGACTAAACGATGTCGAAGGTTAGAACCTGCAGTCTCCGGAGGTCTGCTACCCGCGGGAGAAGGCAAAAGAACAGCGCCGCGACCAATGGTGAAACTCGTCTCAAGTACAAGCCTTCCTCCTCGCTGGCGGTGTTATGGCACTGAGGAACTTCATGTCCTTACATACTTGATACCACCTACAACTCACTTCTGTTGACTTAACCTACCCCAGTCAAAAGAGGCTGTGAAAATCCTACATTCGGTCAAGTCAGGTCCACCAGCACCTTCCGGTAGTAACCAAATAAAAGGCCTCTTTTGCCGCAGTTCCACAATCAGTAGCGACAGCTCTAGACAAATCCCCGACCGCCGTTGTGTCGCGCAAATATATCCGGAGCTGCAAT
>MTNI01000071.1 GCA_002011415.1 Candidatus Acetothermia bacterium JdFR-47 | reverse complement strand
GCGTAGGCCATCGGGGAGGAGCACCTTGCGCACCGAGTACTGGAAGCGGACGCGGTGGCCCTCGTCCCCGACCTCCGCGGTGTAGGTCGCCGTCTCGTAGCGTCCACTGTGGAAGTAACGCAGGAAGACACCGACCAGTATGTTATCGCCGTACTTCCCTGCCACGGCGCTTTCCAGGTCGCNAGNGGAGGGCTCCCCGATCCAAGTGGTGCCGCCGAAGGGGCTGGCCACGGGCCGTCCTTGGCTGAGCACGTCCTGCATGGCGGAAAGGAGAGAGCCCGCCGAGCGGTTGATCCAGTCGAAGTCGGTGCCGTTTCCGAGGAAGACCAGGGCGATCCCCAGGCGCTCGCCCATTTCCTCCTCGGGCAGGGCAAAGAGCGGGATGGCCTCGGTATCCGGGATCATGGCCGCACCCTCGTCGGGGATGGTGAGCCAGCCGTGGGCTGGCCAGGCTACCTTTTGGTACGTCCCCCCGGAGCCCACCACCGAGGCCAGCATCAAGGGGGTTGGGAAGGTACCGGGGCCAGGACTCCAAGTTTCCGGTGAACTCCAGTTTGTCCAGGGTCACAACGATCCAGGGCTGATCGGCCGCCTGTGCGAGGCCTGCCAAGGTAAACAGAAGCGGCACCAGAACTAATGCCTTCCTCCTCATTTCACTCACCTCCTCTGAAGATACAAAAAGGGGTGTCCCCGGGTTTCATGGGAAGGAGTCGCCGCTTTCACCGATGGAGGGGCAGCACGTCAGGAGCTAGCGCGTTTTGTGAAAAACCTACTTCTCGAGAGCGTCCTTATTGGGCTTGTGTTCCTCGTGCGCCTTATCGGTTGAAGGTCCGCCACGCTCCCTGGAAGAGGCGAACTGGAGCTGCCACAGGGCCCAGAACAGGCCTTTTTTGGCAAGCAGCTCCTCCACCGTGCCCTCCTCCACCAGTCTCCCTTCACTGAGCACCAGCACCCGATCCACATTCCTGATGGTGGACAGCCGGTGAGCAATGGCCAAGGCAGTGCGCCCGGCCATGAGGCGTTCCAGGGCCTCCTGCACCTGGGCCTCGGTGTGGGAGTCCACGTTGGCTGTGGCCTCGTCGAGCACGATGAGCTTGGGGTCGGCCGCCACCGCTCGGGCGATGGAGAGGAGCTGCCGCTCCCCCACCGACAGGCGCGCTCCCCGCTCCCTGACCTCGGTGGCGTAGCCCTGGGGCAGGCGCGCCACGAGCCCGTGCACCCCAGCGGCCTCTGCGGCCCGCTTCACTCCATCCCCGGAGAGCCGCTTGTCCCACAGCCGGATGTTTTCCGCAACGTCTCCAGAGAAGAGGAAGGCGTCCTGGGGCACCACTGCCAGGTGCCGACGCAGCGAGGAGAGGTCGAGTTCCCCGATGTCCACCCCGTCGATCAGGATCCTCCCCCGCTGGGGGCGATAGAAGCCCAGGATCAGGTTCACGATGGTGGACTTTCCTGAGCCCGTAGGGCCGACCAGGGCCACCCGCTCCCCAGGGGCGACGCGGAACGAGATCCCCTTCAGCACCCACTCCTCGTCCTGATAGGCAAACCACACGTCCTGGAATTCGATTTCCCCCTGAAGCACCGGCAAGGGGCGGCTGCCCGAGGGTTCCTCCGGCTCGTCCAGGAGCTGGAAGATGCGCTCGGAGGCGGCCATGGCCGACTGGAGGATGTTGTACTTGTCTGAAAGATCCGAAAGAGGCTGGAACAGCATCCGCACGTAGCTCGTGAAGGCAACCAAGGCCCCCAGGGTGAAGACGCCCGACAGCACTCCCCGCCCCCCGTACCAGATGAGCAGGGCCAGGGCCAGTGTGCGCATCACCGAGATGGCCGGGCCGAAAATCCCGTACACCACCACCGACCGCATCTGGGCCCGGTAGTAGCCCCGGTTGATCTCCTGGAAGGCCCGGAAGGACCTGAGCTCCTGGCGGAAGAGCTGGATGATGGCCATCCCGGAGATAGACTCGGCGAGATACGCGTTCATCCGGGCCAGCTTCCGCCGTGCCTCCCGGTAGGCGTCCCGAGCCCGGCCCCGGAACCAGAACGTAAGGGCGAGGAGCGGCGGCCCGAAGCAGAGGAGGAGGAGCGAGAGGTTGGCGTTCAAGTGGAACATGATCGCCAACACCCCGGCCATCATCAGGGCGTCCTGCACCAGGTACACCACCACCTGCGTGTACATCTCGTTGATGGCCGCCACATCGTTGGTGGCCCGGGTCACAAGCCGCCCCACAGGCTGCCGATCGAGAAAGCTCATGGGGAGGCGCAGCACATGCCGGAAGATGGCCCGCCGCATGTCGAACATAATGCGCTGGCCCGCGTATTGGAGGAGGTACACCTGCCCATAGGAGAGGCCGAACCGGACGAGAAGCAGGACCAAAAGGCCAAGGACGAGCCACAAGAGCACCTGGACCTCTCGCGTCCGCAGGGAGAGGAGCTCCCGGGCGGANAGCCCCCTCAGGTCCTCAGCGGCGATCAGGTACCCGGCCGGGATCTCTCGGAACCGCTCCGGATGGCGGACCGCCACCTCCGCCCCAGGGTCCTCGGGGGTGATGAGGAAGTACCTGCCCTCNACCTTCCCTTCCTCCTCCAGGGACTCCCGGACGGAGCGGGGAAGCGCCTGCACTCTGACGAGGAACCGCCCCTCGTCGAGCTCGATCGCGTCGGGANTCGGGGAGGANTCGGCCCTGACCGCGATCCAGGGTGGGGTAAGGACGTAGTCGATGGCCGTCTTGGTGATGTAGGGGAGGGAGAGCTCTACCAGGGTGATCCCCGTGGCGAGGAGGAAGGCGACCAAAAACAGGCCCGCGTAGGGCCGCACGTACCTAAGGAGCCGGCGCAGGAGCCGNACGTCCAGCGCCCTTCCCAGGCGCTCCTCCTCTAGGTAGTCGTGTCTCATCGGACCAGTGCCTGCTGGAGTTCGTACAGGCGGGCATACAGCCCCCCGCGCGCCACGAGCCGGCGGTGGTCCCCTTGCTCCACGACGCGGCCGTCCTGGAGCACGATGATCAAATCTGCATCTCTGACTGCGGAGATGCGATGGGCCACCACGATTGCGGTCCTCCTTGAGAGGACGCCCTTGAGATGCCCCAGGATCTCCTCCTCCACCTTGGCGTCCACCGAGGACAAGGCGTCGTCCAGGATGAGGATGGGGGGGTCGAGAAGGAGGGCCCGGGCAATCCCCACCCGCTGGCGCTGCCCACCGGAGAGGGCTATCCCTCTCTCTCCCACCACGGTGTCAAGGCCTTCGGGGAAGGAGGCGATCTCCTCGGCCAGGCCTGCCAGTCGCGCTGCCTCCCAGATCTCCTCGTCCGTAGCCTCGGGCCGGCCGAAGGCGATGTTCTCCCGCAGGGTGGCCGAGAACAGGAACACGTCCTGAGGGACCATGCCGATCGCCCCCCGGAGCTCGGAGAGGGAGAGCTCCCGTACATCCACCCCNCCCAAGAGGAGCGCCCCCGGCGGNGGGTCATAGAGGCGCGGGATGAGCCGTACCAAGGTGGACTTCCCCGACCCGGTGAGCCCCACTACCCCTAGGGTCATGCCCTCCTCCACTGTCACCTCCACGTTCCGCAGGGCGGGCCGGTCCTCTCCGGGGTAGGCGAAGGTGAGGCGGCGGAACTCTATGCGGCGAGAGGCAGGAAAGGGCTTTGGGGAAGAGGGGCTTTTGATCTCGGGCTCGGCGGAAAGGAGCACCTGAATCCGCCCCATTGAAGCCGCCCCCCGCTGGAGNAGGTTTACGATCCAGCCCAGGGCCATCATGGGCCAGATGAGCATCCCCAGGTAGCTCGTGAAGGCCACGAAGTCCCCCAGNGAAAGTGCCCCGGTGAGCACCCCCCGGCCCCCAAACCAGAGCACGATCCCGGTGCCCAAGCCTGCAAGAAGTCCAATGAGGGGACGGAACACTCCCCACACCCGCACCAGCGCCATGTTGAGTTGGATGAACACGCGGTTGTCGCCCTCGAAGGCCCCGGCCATGCCTCCCTCGCGGGCGAAGGCCCGAATTACCCTGATGCCCGACAGGGCCTCTCGTACCCTCTCTGTGAGGCGCGCGAAGGCGTCTTGCACCCGTTCGAACCGGCGGTGGATGAGGCGCCCAAAACCCAGCACAACNAAGGTGATGAACGGCAGGGGGATGAACGCGAGCAAGGTGAGCCGGGGGGAGATGCTCACCATNGCGGCCAGTGAGAACGAAACCATGATCACGGTGTCGGCCGCAAGTAGCACCCCCATGCCACAGGCGCGGCGCACTGCCTCTAGGTCGTTGGTGGCGTGAGCCATGAGGTCGCCGGTAGAGTGCTGTGCGTAAAAGGAGGGCGAAAGCCGGAGCAGGTGCCCGTATAGGCGGTCGCGCAGGTCCCGCTCGATCCTGCGGCCGGCCCCGAACAAGAATAGCCGCCACAGAAAGCGGAAGACAAGCACCACCGCTGCGATGCCCACGAGGTACAGCGCATAGCGGGGAAGCCGCGCCCCGATCCCGCGCACCAGGTCGTCCACCGCAGCCCGAACGATGAGGGGACTGATGAGCTGGGCGGCGTCCACGATGAACAAGGCCAGGACCCCAGCTAGGAGCCACAGACGATACCGCCACAGCTCCCGGAAAATTCCTCGCATGACAAAGGGGCATTATACCTGTCGAAACTCCGATTCTCACTGGATTTTCCTTGCTAAAGGGGAAACTCAAGGCTACCATGATTGCGGAGGTGGATCTACATGGCCGACCGAGAAATGCAAGTGGCAGCGGATCCGGAAACGAGGAAAGGGGTCTACGCAAACCTCGCCATCATCTCACACCAGAAAGAGGAGTTCGTGCTCGACTTCCTGTTCCTGGATCCCCGTACCCAGACGCCCAAAGGGGGGCAGGCCCTGCTTGTCTCCCGGGTCATCCTCTCCCCAGGGCACATGAAGCGGCTCTACCAGGCGATCGGCGAGAACATTGAGAAGTATGAACGCAACTTCGGAAAAATCGTCCTCCCGCCCAAGCTCAAATGAAGGAGGAGTTGATCGCAGGGTTGCGGGAAGCGCGCGAAGCGCTCCGCGAGGCGATAGAGGGGCTCCCACCCGAGGTGCGGGATGGCCGTCCGATCGTGAACTGGACAGTTAAGGACCTGGTCGGCCACATCGCCTTCTGGCGGGGAGTGGACCGGCGGCTCATCGAGGCGGCCCTCGCTAGGGCGTGTCCCCTTTTCGACTTTCGGATCGCGGACCAGAGGGACCTCGATGAAGTGAACGCCCGGGAGGTGGCTCGCCGCCGGGGCCGCACCTGGGAGGAGACGTGGAGGGAACTCGAGCGAGAGGAAGAGGCCTTCCTTTCCTTGGTGGAGGGCCTTTCAGAACAACACTTTCAACTCCCCGTATCCGCGCCCTGGCCGAATCCTGGCACGGTAGCGGACTGCGTCCGGGTGGAGATCGACCACCAACTCACCCACGCCCGCCGCATCCGGGAGTGGCGCAAGGNCCAAGGCGTTTGATCGTCAGTTTGTTTTTGATGTGATCCTATTGGGACTCATCATTAAAGCGTGAATAGATAAGGAAACACTGACGTGAAGGGACGGGCTGAGCTCTTTGACGGCTGGGCAGACGGCTACGACAAAGCGGTAAAAGGAAACGAATCGTTCCCCTTCGATGGGTACGAGCGCATGTTGGCGGAAGTCGGCCGGCTAGTCGAAGCCAAGCCTGGGATGCGGGTGCTCGACCTGGGCACCGGGACGGGGAACCTGGCAGCCCTGCTTGCGGCCCGGGGCCTGGTGGTGTGGGNCCTTGATCTCTCGCAAAAGATGCTCGCCCTGGCCCGAGCCAAGGTTCCCGAAGCGGCATTCGTACAGGCCGATATCTTAGNCACCTGGCCCGAAGGGCTGCCCCAGCGCTTCGATCGCATAGTCTCAACTTACCTGTTCCACGAGTTCGACCTCGTCACCAAGGTGGACGTCCTGTGCCGGC
>MTNI01000076.1 GCA_002011415.1 Candidatus Acetothermia bacterium JdFR-47 | reverse complement strand
AGAGGAAAAGAAAGCGTTCGACAAAATCCTGGAAAACCATGGGCTTAAGTAAGCTTTGGTTGTGTCCCGGCAAGTAGTGCAGATGTAGCGGGGTCGGGTCTCGCAGTAAGTAAAGCACTAGAAACAACCAATTTAAGATGCATGCTTGCAAGACGTGCCCCCACTTCCTTTTTTCACTAACGTTGCCTGCAGACCTTCAAACAAGTTCCCGAGTGCTTGATTGCGAGCCCCGACCCTATAATCCTTTTAAGACTTTACTCTGCTCCTCAAGAAATTTCTATATTAGCGAGTAAAAACTCAATTTTTCTCTTTAGCTCTCTGATTAGTTTGTGGAAGTCTTCAATCCTTCTATCAACTCGTTCCACTGAAGGCTTAAGTTCTTCAAGAATTCGCTCGATCTCCTTTGCAGCTTCAGGTGATGTACGTCTGAGGAACAAAACTTGATTGCCTAGGGCGAGTCTTGCTGAATGCAGCTTCTCTTGAATTTGTGACATGTTGGTTATTTTTTGATCTACACTAAGTAGGAGCGCTTTAATAATTGCTTGTGTATGTTCAGTTAAATCAAGTCGTAGCGGAGGGTTAATCACTATTTTCATTAAGGTATCAAGGTCGATTTGCAGTGAATCAAGAAGTGTCACAAGTTCATTGTGAAGGCTCAGAACCCTGCTAATACGGGGCTGAAGAACATCCCGGAGGGTAAGACCATGCTGGACAAGGTCTATCTGTTTAGCTGCCGCTTCAGGAGTCACCTTTCCAAGTAGCAAGCGCTTGCGGATTGCCTTCAGCTCACCCAAGAGAGGAGGTTCTCCCGATATTCTTACTAGAAAAACAACGAGGAATATCACGCCATTGGCTATAAGAGCTATTTTCCAATCAGCAATAGTAGGAGTAGAATCCATTTGATAAAGTGTGATTAGCAAACCGATGTTTGTCGTCAAACCGAGTGTTAGCCAGGATCCCACAAGTACCCATTTAAATCTGAGGGGTGGCTCTCTCGCAATCGGAAGACGCAGACATCCTAGGACTAAGGTGAGTAAAAAAGTTGCCGTTTCAATTGCGAAAAATATGATAGCTGTTGTCTTGTAAAAGTACGGCAGTGGGGCAATCGCTATAAAGTAGAAAAGGGTGACGTTCCTCAGCAGTAAAGGGAATACATGTTTTCCAATGTCTTTCAGCACCATATTTGCATAGTCGAAGCGGAGCTTTTCCTCATTTGTAGATGTGGAAAATAAAGTTTTCCAAAACACCCATATAAAATCACAGGATACCACGCCGAAAAGAAATAGGAGAAGAAAAGTCGGGCCATTTACCCCGCTCTTTTCAAGCTCTGTAAGAAACACCCAGACAAGGGTGGCCAATGCACCAGTTAACGCCCAAGTTGTCCACCCAGGGCGTTTCATAGCGTTCTCTAAATCTCTAATTTCTTCGGATAAGAAGGTGAGTAGTCTATCGATCGAAGGCTTTGGCTTTGTTTCAAGTTCCCGGGGGCTCCAACCAGACTCGTTTAGAATTCCCATCATTTTTCACCCACTTCTCTATAGCACGCTGTGACGCAAAAGCTCGAGAACGAAGCTGGAGGTCAGGGCTTGTGTTTCAACTCCTTTCTCCCTAGCCTGGCCTGCGCGGAATGTGAGGAAGCCCAGGGCTTGGGCGTTCCCCCGCAGTGATGCGCTACACCTTTCTTTATCTTCCAAGCTGGGTAGCCTCACCATAGGCCCGTGAAATTCACGACCAGCATCAAGATTCGAGACTTGACCCCTCGAGATTCGCTCTCGTACTGTTCCCGCCCAGTCTTTAAACAACTCACCCCCTTTCTCTCAGAATTTCTTGGGTGAGGCGGTCGATTTCAGAGAGTTCTGTAGAAAGGAACTCGCGGACCTTTTGGCGAAGGCGGCCGATCGGCCCTGTTGTGGGAAGTTTTCCCTCCGCAATCGCTTGGGCGACCTTTTGATGGCACGCGCGGCTCAGGTTCGCCAGCCTTATGTGGCGCTCGTCCGCAGAGTCAAAGAACGGAATCGGAAGGACTTCAAATGGGCGACGATGGATATCACGGGCGCCAAAACTGCCTTTTGTCTGAAAAGGTTTTATAACCTCATCAACGAATGGCGTGTTTAGTATTGCACAAAGGTAATGTGCTTCCTCTGCGTTGTCAGTCTCAAGCCAGTATGTTTTCGACTCGGCTGCAAAGCCTTTTGGTCTAATATTGCGATTTGCCCAATAGTTCGAATTGGAAGCATCTACAACACAACTACAGAGATATGTGCCGGAAGTGTTGTAAAGCACCTTGCAGGTCCCTACCGGGCGCTGACGACGTAGATTTTGTTGGAAGTCAAGCCTCTTGTAAATTGTACGGACGCGCTCTGTACGCCGACCTAACTGCTCCCAAAACGCCTCCGCTTTCCGAAGCCAGTTGGCCAAGCCGGTCTTGCCCAGTTTGATAGCTACCTCAGCGGTGATCAGTTGCCCCTTTCCGTCCGGTTTAACTTCTAGGGGGAGGACAACAAGTCTTTGCCTTACATATCCAAAAGGAATCATGTCGGCACCTAGCAGCGTGGCGAAGAGGAAATCCGCTTCCACTTCGCCGGAAAGCGAAAGCCCTTTCCATGGTTTCTTAGCTTGTTTTTGGATCTCGGGATCGGTCTCCAGGGCTGGCCGCTGCGGGTCAATCACCCATGCCTCGGCTGTGGGCCGGACAAACCAGAAGCAGCGAGGGACAATGGTGGCGCCTTGGATGAATTTGTCCAGATAGGGGCTTGCCGGGCCGGTGCTTGCGAAAGGTGGGGCGAAGCTCGTTTCTTCGAACGAGAGGTATTCTCGCGCTTTCTCTAGCGATAAGTTCCGTACGGGAAGACGGCCGGAGACCTTGACAGCTCCCACGGGCCAGTCTGACTTCGCTCCCTTTCTCGCCATGATCACGCAGGAGGGTACATTGAACAGAGGTTCGACATCCTCGCAGTCGATCACCCGAACGACCCCCAAATCCTTTTGCTGGAAGTGCCGGTGTTGCTTAGCACCCGTGAGCACGGACCGGGGCATGACGAAAGCGATTGTGCCCCCATCGTGAAGATAGTGGACGTGGCTGAAGGCGAAGAAGAGGGTGGCAAGCTCCATCTGGGTGAAAAGCTTCACCTCTCCCCGCTCGAGGAGGCCGAGTTGGAAGACCAGATCCTTTACCATCCGCTGGTAGGCCCTGTCGCGGATGGACCGGTAGACCAGCCAAGGTGGGTTGCCACAGACGAAGTCGAACTTCCGCTCGGCGAGGAAGGCCGGTCGGAAGGCGTTCTTCAGGATGAACCGGTAGACAGTATCACGTCGCTCGGCAATCAAGAAGTGCAAAAGGCGCAGGTTTCCGGCCCACCACATGTAAAACTTTCCCAGGCCTAACTCCTTGAGGTAAGCCCGAAGACCCGAAAGCAGCGAATCCACCAGCTGGCCCGGTTGGGCAGCAAGCTCCGTGGTTTGGTCGATGACGGCATCGACAGCCGTGGGTCCGGCTGCCACCATCTCTGCGGGGACCTCGAAGCGGTCTGGGACCCCCCTTGGGAATTTGGGAAGTCCAACGGAATGGATGGGGACCGCGATAGGTGCGCCAGCCATCTTCCGCTCGGGTAGGTGCAAGGAGTTGGCCATGTAGACTGGGATGGGCGAAAGATGAAGAGAACCCAGCGAGCGTAGCTCAGGGGCCAAGGCTAAGAGCAGGTTTACCTTAGCTGTGAGTACGGCCAAAGGGTGTACGTCCACACCCGCGAGGTTCTCGAAGGCGTGCTGAACCAGCGCCTCCCTGGAAAGTCCGGCCTCACGCAAAAGACGCACAGCAGTGAAGAGGAATGTGCCTGAACCACAGGCTGGGTCCAGCAATGAAGGAAATCTTTGACCATTGCCTTTACCGGGGAAGCCGGCCTCCCGGAGGGCTAATTCCGCAAGCCAGTCGGGGGTGTAGAACTCTCCCAGGTCGTGGCGGGTTTCGGGATCGACCAACTCTTGGTAAAGTTCTTTGAGCAAATCTTGGCGGATCGCGGAAAGGTCGTAGAAGCTAAGCCGCCTGGCTATCGCTCCGAGGAATGATTCAGCCTCCGGGGCGACTTGGGGCATCGTGGGCCAGGAGAAGAAATCCTCCTCTACGAGATTTTTAAAGCCCATCCGCTCGAATCTCTTTCCGGTGACGATCCCTTCAAGGTCCTCAGGGCTTGGTGATCGGCCGGTTAGGGCGCTGAAGGCCAAGAGTCGCACAAGGAGGGCTAGATAGGTGTGGCGCAGGAATAGCTCCGTTTCGCCCACTGCCGAACCGTACACGGTGCGCAAAAGGGCATCCCATTCCTCGAACTTCGTCCTGGCGGCGGGGTCGCCCTTGACCAGGGCCCACATCCGGGACAGGGCCTCCATGGCCGCTTTGAAGATCGGGCTGCGCTGACCGAAGCGAAAAGAGATATCTAACACCGTGGGCTCGATGCCCTTCCGTTGGAAAAGGTACGAATCAAGCCAAAGCAATGCTTTCTCTGGCGCCTCGGCCCGGAGGACGAACTCATCAGTCTTGGACAAGTTCCCATTCTGGAGCCGGTATACCTCGAAGCGGCGTCCGTCGGTGATGATCCCCAGGGTGTTTTCAGGGTGTGGAAGTGCGGGGAGGTACTTTTCGAGCTCTTGGATGCCGTCCTCACGCTCCCTTTCGAGGTTTCGCTTGATCTCGAACACGATGTCGCCGATGAGGAGGTCGATGTAGCCCCGGACCTTAAGGAGCCGGACGCCGTGCTCAATCTCTACCGTGCCCAGTTCCTCTAGCTTTGGGAAGACTTCTCTCAAAAAGGAGAGGAGGTCATCGCGAATTTGATCGTGGTGTGTTCCTTTATGACGCTCCCATTTCTCTAGATACCGATCCAGCGCTGCGGCAAAACGCTCCAAGGATCCCTCCCTCTCGTAGTTACATCATACAAAACCAGGGTGTTTGAAGGAAATGACCGAGGGTTGGCAAGAACAAGGGTCGAGGTCCCCTTGCGACGCACTCGCGGAGGTGTAAAGGCCCTTGCATAGGCCAACTTAGAGAGCCTAGCTGCTCCCTCTGCTAGGGCTAGAGCTTTACTCGCACCGTCGCGGTTAAGGTGCCGGGGACTTCCCCTTCGGAGCGGGCGGAGACGGTGATCGTGGCTTCCTCCCCGGCTACGGCATCGGCCGGTGGGATTACCGTAAGGAGCAGGTCCCAGGTGTTGGCGGGGCCGTCCGGGTCGATCGTCACCTGCTCCTCGCTGAGCGAGGCGTACCAGCCCTCCGGGATCCCCTCTAGGTGGAGCGTGAACGTGCGCAGCTCCCAAACCGGGTTCCGCAGGGTGATGACCCACGCCACCGCGCTCCCTGGAGGAACCTCCGCCGCGAGCTCGGTCCTCTCCTCGGGCCGCTGGGTGATGGTGAACTGGGCGGTGTGCGTCTCAGAGAAATTGCCCCTTGAGACGCCCTTCCCCTCCCCTCGATACACGGAGATGTGCTGGGGCAGAAGGAACGTGATCGGTACCTCGCGCCCGGCTGGCATCCAGTTTGAACTTTCAAAATCCATCCAACCCAGGTCGGGGAAGTACACGGAGATCCAGGCATGGCCGGCGCTTGATTTTTCCCGATCGGCCACGAATCCGTGGACGGGCCGTGCCGGGATGCCGGCCGCCCGAAGCAGGGCCATGGCGAGGTTTGCGAAGTTCACGCAGTTCCCTTTCAGCTTCTCCAGGGTGAACAGGGCATCGCACCTGAGCACGGGCTCGCAGAGCTCCCGGGCGCACGCATAGCGCACAGTGGCCCTGACCCAGTTCAGGATGCGTACTACGGCCTCGAGCTCCGTTCTGCACCCGGCCGTGAGGAAAGCGGCGCGTTTTCCGATCTCGGGGCGGTTGGACTGTACGAACGACGTCGGCCACAGCCACTGGCTCACGTCCCAGGGGAGATCCCGTTTTAC
>MTNI01000081.1 GCA_002011415.1 Candidatus Acetothermia bacterium JdFR-47 | reverse complement strand
GACGGTGACGGGGATCGGGAACGACGTGTTGGGCGACAGCACCAACGTGGCGCTCACGGACTTGGTGCTCCCCGGCGCGACCGTGCCAGCGAGGGCCATGGCGGAGGCGCTGCCGGCCTTAATGCAGACCCGGATGTGATATGCCGNCTCAGTCCCGATGTTTTTCACCCAGGCCTTGACCTCGACCACCATCTGCTTTTGATCGTTGTAGGTCCAGCATGAAGTTACTTTTGTGACGATCAGATCCGGACAGCCTTCTTCCTCTTCCTCTGCCTCAGGCCCCGTGGTCGTGAACTTGATGTGGCGGACATCGAGGTGCGTAACCGGCCCTCCGAGGATACAGGTGGCGATAGCTGCCGGGCGGGCTACATCGGTGGTGGGAGCGGGAACGGCGAAACCGAACACAGCGGACTGTCCAGGCAGAATACCGCAACTTGTCGCCGGGGCCGTCCAAGACCAACCAGCGGGATCCCATACGTTCACAAGCCAACCNACTGGCCCCCACTGAGCCAGGGTGGTGAGGCCACCCGTGTTGGGGAGGTAGAACTCACAGATGCCGCAATTGTTGTAAAGGAAATCGATGTTCGTCACCGTGTANTAATACAGGTCGCGATCACCATCGTGGACCGCGCACTCCTCTACTTGGAAGCTGCCGAAGTCGGTCTCCACCGTGGTCACATCGTAGCCAAACGCGTCGGGTGCACACGGGTGCTTGGTCTCCCCCGGCTCCGGCTCCCGCANGGGCGACAGGGCCAGCATGATNTCCATGGGCTGCCACCCAGCGTATGCNAACAGCCAATGAGTGGTTCCCTCCCGCATATAAGTGGGGAACACCTGACCCTGGGGCCCTGGTTGCGCCGGATCGTCACTGGTATCTACCACGTCCACGGGCCATCCCTCAGGCTGCTTATCGAACTTGAACGAGCGCCCCACGAAAAACCGGTTCACCTCGCGCTCTCGCCCGATCCCCAGGATCACGCCCTCAGCGGATAGGAGTTCCTCACTGTAATCGCCATGAGTCGGATTATGTTTNACTTCGAGTTCGATACCCGGATAGTTGGNAGGATCAAACGGCTTTCCCATCACNGCCCGATATTCCTGTTCAAAGGAATCGTCGTAGATTTTCAATGTGAATTCGCCTGGATAACGCTCAGCCACGTAGCGTGCCAAGGCATCCACGAGCCACGGGTCTAAGGCCCCTCGATCCGGACGTACCCGCATGGCAGACGAAAGGCGCCGGGCTAGTTCCACCGTGTCTTGCTCGTCTATCACCCCGTCCCCAGTGAGGTCAGGAAGAAGAGCCCTGAACCCATGGTCGCCGAACCAGGCCAGCACGATGGCCGTACACACGGGGCCGGTGTAGGCCTCCGTCCCGTCAGGCAGGGCGGTGTAAGACACGAGCTGCAGGTCCGAGACNTCGAACGACTCTCGAGGCGGGATTTCCTGGCCGATCGCCACCAGCCCCAAAGCCACCATAAAAACCGCCAAAACGCGTATGCGCACGTCATCCACCTCCGTNAACCATTCTACCACAGGGGGAGCCGGTAGTCGCCGGAACTTGACAAAATGGGACCTCAGNGGTTACATTGCAGGCACCAGATCAACAAAGGGGGTGAAAGCGATGGCAAAGACCAATCGAATGCACACGGGTGATTGCCTTTGTTGTAGCGGCGCTTTCTCCCCCTGTAGCCGCTAAAGCCCTCTCGTTTACGGCCAGTCCCTTCCAAATCCCGATTCGGGAGACGGGTTCACTATTTCCCAAAGGAGTGAGTAATGCGCGTAGCCGATAGTTTGATCGACCTCATCGGCGGGACCCCGCTCGTGCGCCTGTCCCGTCTCGGCCGGGCCCTGCCCGCGGAGATCCTGGGAAAGCTGGAGGCNAAGAACCCCCTGGGAAGCGTCAAGGACCGCATCGCCTGGGCGATGATCCGTGACGCTGAGGAGCGAGGGCTCCTCGAGCCGGGGGGAGTGGTGGTGGAACCCACCTCCGGGAACACTGGGATTGGACTCGCGTTCGTGTGCGCCATCCGAGGATACCGCCTCATCCTCACCATGCCGGACACCATGTCCAAAGAGCGACGGGCGATCCTGTCGGCGCTGGGGGCGGAGATCGTCCTCACCCCTGGGGAGGAAGGAATGGCCGGGGCCGTCCGNATGGCCCAGGAACTCGCAGAGCGCTATGGCGCTTTCATGCCTCAGCAGTTCCGAAACCCGGCCAACCCGGCCGTCCACGAAGAGACCACGGCCGAGGAGATCTGGCGTGATACCGAAGGCAAGGTGGACATCTTCGTCGCCGGGATCGGCACCGGAGGCACGATCACCGGCGTGGCCCGCGTGCTCAAGGCCAGGAAGCCGGAAGTTCACATCGTGGGTGTGGAGCCGGCCGCCTCCCCGGTCCTCTCGGGCGGAAACCCCGGGCCCCACAGGATCCAGGGCATCGGGGCAGGCTTCGTGCCCGAGGTGCTCGAGCGAGACCTCATCGACGAGGTGGTCACGGTGACGGACGAGGAAGCCGCCGAGATGGCCAGACGCCTGNCCCGGGAGGAGGGGATCCTCGCCGGCATCTCCTCGGGAGCGGCCATGGCCGCCGCCTTGCGGATCGCCCGCCGCCCCGAAGCCCAAGGGAAGACATTGGTGGTGATCCTCCCCGACACCGGGGAGCGGTACCTGTCCACCGGCCTCTACGGAGGGGAACATGCTTAAGCGGATNCGCGAGGACATTCGGGCNATGCTCGAGCGAGACCCAGCTGCCCGGCATCCCCTAGAGGTGTTCCTTTGCTACCCCGGAATGCATGCCCTATGGGTCCATAGGGTAAATCACTGGCTCTGGAATCACAGGCTCAAGCTCCTCGCCCGACTGCTCGCCCACATCGTGCGACGCAGGACCGGAGTCGAGATTCACCCCGGCGCTCGGATCGGCCGCCGGGTGACCATCGACCACGGCATGGGGATCGTGATCGGGGAGACAGCAGAGATAGGAGACGACGTGCACATGTACTCCGGGGTGGTTATCGGGGGCGTCTCCCGGGAGCGGAGGAAACGCCATCCCACCATAGAGGAGGGGGTGGTCATCGGGGCGAATGCAGTGCTCCTGGGTCCGATCCGCGTGGGAAAAGGGGCCAAGATCGGCGCTGGGGCCGTGGTGCGCGATGACGTCCCCCCGGGAGCCATCGTCCTCTCCCCCAAACCCGTGCTGGTGCTAAAGCCATCGACCGCTCACCAGGGGAAGAGAACCAAGGAGACCCATCTCGCCGGGACCGGGATCTAACCCTCCCAGCGCACATGGGCGATGATGTCGCCTTGACTCAGAAAACCCACCAGGCGCTTGGGGTCCGCCCGATCCACCACGGGGAGGCGCCCCACCCGGGACCGCTGCAGGCGGTCCCATACCACGTCCAGGGGCTCATCCGGGTAGGCTACCACTACGTTCTTTATCGCCACCTCCCCCACGGGGCGATCGGGGTCCCCTTTCAGGGCGCGGAGAACCTCCTTGTGGGTCACGATCCCCACCAGCCTCCCCTCCCCGTCCACAACGGGAAAGCTGGGGTGCCCGGTGGTGACCATGAGCTCCTGCACCCGACGGACCGGGGTATCTTCCCGCACCGTCTCCACCGCTTTCTGCATCACGTCCCTCACCAGGCGCGTCCGCAGCAGGTTGAGTTCCAGCTCCGGCACGATGAGGATTCCCCGCCGGATGAGCTTCTTGGTGTAGATGGTCTCCCGGTAAAGGAGCCAAGCCACCACGTCCGCGACCACGCAGGCGAACATAAGGGGAAGGATGATCTCGTAGTTACGCGTCATCTCAAACAGCATGACGATGGAAGTGAGGGTGGCTCGGCTGGCGGCGGAAAACACCGCGGCCATCCCCACCATGGCGTAGGCCGGATACGGGGCGGTGATCCCAGGGAACAGTAAGTTCACCGCCACCCCGAACGCCCCGCCGATGGCCGCCCCGACAAAGAGCGAAGGCGCGAACACCCCGCCGGAACCGCCCGAACCCAGAGTCAAAGAGAGGGCAACCACCTTGGCGGCCCCAAGAAGGAGAAGGAAACCCAAGAGCCCCAGCCCCACCTCGGAGAACCCCCGCTGCAGGATCTTGTCCACCGTCTCGTATCCTGTCCCGAACACTTGAGGAAGGGCGAGCCCCACCAGCCCCAGGAGCAGTCCCCCGAGCACCGGCTTGGCCAACGCGGGCAACCGAAGGCGCTCAAACAACCCCTCGGTTCGGTACAGGCTCTCGATCTCGATCACGCCCAC
Source organism: Candidatus Acetothermia bacterium JdFR-47 (assembly GCA_002011415.1). Classification (GTDB taxonomy): domain Bacteria; phylum Bipolaricaulota; class Bipolaricaulia; order Bipolaricaulales; family Bipolaricaulaceae; genus JdFR-47. Next base: position 1,685 of record MTNI01000081.1, on the reverse strand, counting down.
GGCGGCGGCAACCAGCCCCAACACCAGATACAGGACAAGTTCAACTGGGTGCTCGAACTGGTAAGGGGGTACCACGAAGGCAGGCTGAGCTCCGAGGAAGGACCGGGAGATGATGGTGGCGAAGGTGGAGGCGATGACCAATGGGACAAACGACCGGGTCCGAAGCTCAAGCAGGATCAGCTCGATGGTGAAGATGACCCCGGCGATGGGGGCGTTGAAGGTGGCTGCGATCCCGGCGGCGGCCCCGCACCCCACCAACACCTTGAGATCAGAGGTGGGTAGGCGCAGAAGCTGCCCGATGGCACTCCCCAGGGAGCTTCCGATCTGAACGATCGGCCCCTCCCGTCCCGCCGAGCCCCCGGTCCCGATGCAGATCCCCGAGGCGAGCACCTTGGCCAGCGCCACTCGAGGCCGGATTCGCCCTCCCTGAGTGGCCATCGCGGCCATCACCTCCGGGACCCCATGCCCTTTGGTTTCCGGGGCGAAGTAGCGGGTGATGAGACCGACCAGCAGCCCGCCAGCCGCGGGGAGGAGCACCACCCACGGCCCGAGTCCGTGCTCAGAGGGAGGGAGGTAGGTGTAGGAAAGACGGTGATAGAAAGCGAGGTCGCCCACCCAGTAGATGAACCAACGGAACAGGATGGCCCCGAAGCCCCCGGCGGCCCCCACCAGCACGGCCAGAACGTTCAATTTCAGGTTCTGCCACAGAAGTTGCTGTAGCGGACTTGCTACACGCTGTCCCCATCCCTGCGGCATCGCCCACCCCCGGTTGAAGAGCACCTACCACAACCAAAGGCTAACGCCCGCCCTTGTGCGGGCAGGCCACCGCTAACGCCACAGCGCCAGGGGCAACAGGTGCCGGCCCCTGTGCTTGCGCTGCTCGGCAGCCTGCCGAGCAAGGCGGGCACGCTCAGCCTCCTCCAAGAGCTCCCTGTGCCGAACCTGCGCGAGCAGCCACAGGTCCATCATGGCCCATCACCTCCTTTGGCGAAGGGTCAGACGGACTTATGGCCAGCACAGGCCGACCGCTCCTGGAAGGGAGGTCTCCCAGCGCACATATATTCTAGCGATCAACCGAAAAACCCGTCAAGACCAGGGTTGCCAGGCCGCGCGCCCAAAGCTATAGTTGCGTCGAGGTATGTCAGGCCAAAAAGGCCACCCAGCCTCGCTGGGTGGCCATTTTCACTTAGGAGAGAAGTGATGTGGGAGAAGACGCTGGTGGTGGGCGGCTACCTCGCGGTGCTCATGGGGATAGGCCTATGGGCGAAAAAGCGCGCCAGGCGCAGCGTGGAGGACTACTTCGTGGCCTCGCGCACGTTGCCGCCGCTCGTCCTCTTCCTCACCATGGCGGCCACCAACTTCAGCGCCTTCACTGTGTTCGGGTTCTCCGGGGCCGGCTGGCGGATCGGCTATGCCTTCTACCCGATCATGGCCTTCGGCACTGGCTTTATGGCCCTCTCTTTCCACTTCATCGGCCGGCCGGTCTGGCGGTTGGGGCGTAAGAAGGGCCTTCTCACCCCGCCGGAACTCGTGTTCGACCGCTTCGAAAGCCCCACGCTGCGGCTCCTTTTCCTCTCCGTGATGGCCGCCTTCACCTTGCCGTACCTCGCCATGCAGCCCATGGCAGCAGGGTACGCCCTGGAGGAACTCCTTGGAATCCCATATTTCGCCGGAGCTGCCCTGAT
>MTNI01000007.1 GCA_002011415.1 Candidatus Acetothermia bacterium JdFR-47 | reverse complement strand
CCGAAATGCGTGAGGGGATTGTCGTTGCTGATGTCTTGGGCCTCGGGCAGGGNAACATCCAGTCCGGCGCCTTCTCCAACAACGTCAGCGCCGGGTTTGTCGTCAAGGACGGCAAAGTGGTTGGGCGCCTCAAGAACACGATGATCGCGGGCAACGTGTACGAGGTGCTAAAAGTAGGGCTTAAGGCTGTGGGAGGAGAGCCGGAGTGGGTCTACGGCACGGCCTACGTGCCGCCTATCTTGGTGGAGGGGGTGTCGGTGGTGGCCCGCTGACCCTTGATTTCATAACAGTGTTATGTTACACTGGCTTCCGCAAGGAGGTGAGTGTGTTTTACGACTGGTTCACCGCGGAAAGACTGGCTCAGGCGCAGTATCAGCTGCGCCTGGCTGAAGCGGAGCGCTGGCGGAGAAGGCAGGCCCTGCTGCGGGAGGATCGGCTCAAACGGTCCCTAGAGCGGGCCCTGGCCCGGGCGCTCAGGGCAGGGCTCCCCCGGGAGGAGCTTCAGGCGACCCTGTCCCGCGCCCTGAAAGCTACCGGCTGATGGCCGAGGAACTCATTTCCAAAAAGGAGGTCCTGCGCCTCACCGGGATCTCCTACGGCCAGCTCTATCGCTGGAAGAGGAAGGGGCTCATCCCGGAGGCATGGTTCATCCGTAAGGCCACCCCCACCGGCCAGGAGACCTTCTTCCCAAAGGAGAGGATCCTGGAGCGGATCCGCCGCATCCAGGAGCTCAAGGAGGAACGATCCTTGGACGAGCTGGTGGCCCTGCTATCCCCGGAGGCGCGGCCGGAGGCGATCCGGTGGGACGATCCTACTTCCCTCTCTCCCATCGGGGAGGAGGGGAGGGTCCTTCTATGGAAGGACGGAGGGTACACGTTCCCGGAGCTTTTCGCCCTGGCCTGTGGGGCCGAGGCGGTGCGCAAGGGGGCGAGGCCGGGGGAGGCGCGTCTGCTAGTGGACTTGCTCAAGGGGGCTCCAGACGTCCTCAAGTCCCCGTCCGGGATCCTCTGTGTTTTGGCGGAGAAGGAGGTGACGGGGGAGGGCCTGTCCCTACGGGTGGCGTTCGCCGTCCTGGGGCGGGAGCCCCTCCGGCTCGATCCCGGCTGCCGGGTACGGGTGAGGCTGGATCTGGAGAAGATCCTGGAGGGGTTGAAGCTTTCGCTTGGGGAGGTGAGCTAGCGTGGATCGGAGGAGCGTTTCCATCGCCGGGGCGGGGAAGATCGAGGGCGGGGTCTACGATCGGGTGAAGATCTCGGGTTCGGGCAAGGTAACCGGGGACGTGGAGGCCGAGGAGTTCAAGGGCGCCGGCGCGGTCACCGTGGAGGGGAGTCTCAGGGCCCGCAGGTTTGATGTCTCGGGTGCGTTTAAGGCCGAGGGGGATCTGGAGATCGAAGAGGGGGAAGCCTCTGGCTCGTTCAAGGTGGAAGGGCGGGTCACGGCTCGGGAGCTCAAAGTGTCCGGAGCAGCCAAGTGCGGCCCTATCCAGGGCGGCTACATCCGGGTGAACGGCGCCCTCAAGGCGAAAGGGGATATCGAGGCGGACACGGTGCGCCTGTCCGGTGCCTTCAAGGTGGAAGGCCTGATCTCTGCCGACCGGGTGGAGATCCACCTGGAGGACCGTTCCAAGGCCCGGGAGCTGGGTGGGGAGGTGATCGAGGTCCGCCGGGGTACCGCCTGGGGGGGTCTCCTTTCAACCCTGGGGAGGCTTTTGGGCACTCACGGGAGAGGAATGCTTGAGGTGGAGTCCGTAGAGGGGGACGAGCTTGACTTGGAATGGGTGGTGGCCGAGGTGGTGCGAGGCCGGGTGGTCAGGATCGGCCCTGGCTGCCGGATCGGCCGGGTGGAGTACCAGGAGTCCCTGGAGGTGTCCCCCGACGCCCAGGTGGGAGAGGAGGTGAAGGCGTGAGGAGGGGGAAGGAGCTTAGGCAGTGGTCCCGGCGGGCGCTTTACTTGGCGGTGGGGCTCCCCGTCTCCATCGTGGCCACCACGNTGGGGGCGACCCTGGGGGCGATCGGCGGGGCCTACGGCCTTGCGGCCGGGACAGTCGCCTTCCTCGTTGCCCTGCCCATGCTGGTACTGGTGTTCTTGGTGTTGCTTTCGGTGGTGCCGATAGTGCTATTCGCCGTTGGGTTTGCCTTAGTTGCTGCCCTGGTGAGCTGGCCGTTTAAGCCCCTGGTAGACCGTCGCCGCTACCTCCACTGGCAGCACTGGGACGAAGGCTTCGCGGACGACTGATCCCGCTCCAGGGGTCGGGAGAGTCAGGTGGCGGAGCGACCTATGGGTTGGAAAGCACAATTCTTCTCCATCTGGGCCGGACAGCAGGTGTCCCTGCACACCAGGGGGATGGGGTGGAGGAGGGGGTGGACTTCCTGGTGCGGGAAGTGGGCCTCGAACGCGCCAACGCCCTAGCCGAGGTGCGCCGCTACACCGCCTCCCCCACCCAGCCCCTGAGTTATCTCGTAGGCAAACTGGAGATCCTGAAACTCATCGAGGAGTTCAAGGCCCACCATCCAGGAATTGGACTTCGGGAGCTGCACGACACCATCCTTTCCTGTGGATCGCTTCCGCCGCGGTTAATGCGGGAGCGGCTGCTTATGAGCTGAGGCTGAAGAACTTCCGGGGGCAAGGGCCGGGCCATAGGTACCCGGCCCTTCTCTGTTTTCCCAATTCGCCGTTATCTCCCCGCGTGCAGGGGACGTCCCAGGGCGGACAGGGCCGCCTCCCACAGCCCCTCGGGGAAGGTGGGGTGGGCGTGGACCGTCTCGGCGAGCTGTTCCAGCGTGAGCCCGTTTTGAATGGCCAGGGCGGCTTCGGCGATGAGGTCCGAGGCGCGCGGCCCCACGATCTCCGCCCCCAGGATTTGGCCGTCATCGTCGGCTATGACCTGGAAGTGGCCGAGCGCTTCCCCCTCGGCCAGAGCTCGGCCCAGCGCCCCCATGGGGAAGCGGCCCACGTGTGCTTTCATCCCCAGGGCTTTCGCCTCCTCCTCCGAGAGGCCCACCAGCCCCACCTCGGGCTGGGTGAAGATCGCCTGGGGGATGGACCGGTAGTCGATGGGGGAGGGCTTTCGCCCGGCCAAGCGCTCGGCGAGGAGGAGTCCCTCATGGGAAGCTTTGTGGGCGAGCATGGGGCCGCCCTTGAGGTCCCCGATGGCGTAAACCCCCCGAGCGGCCTGGAAGTTCTCGTCGGTGGGTACAAAGCCCCGCTCTGGATGAATGCCCAGGGTGTCCAGGCCCAATCCATCCGGCTTGGGACGGCGACCCACGGCCACCAGGACGGCGTCACAGGGGATCTCCTCCTCTCCCTGCGAGGTCCTCACCCTGATCCCTGAGGGNGAGAGGCCCTGGGCGGCCGTGCCCAGGCGCACCTCGATCCCCTGTCCCCGGAGCGCCTGACGTAGCACCGCCTGTCCCCGNCGCGACAGGTTCACCCCCGGCAAGAGNCCCTCCATCATCTCCACCACCGTGACCTGGCTCCCCAGGCGCCGGTAGACCGTGGCCAGCTCCAGGCCGATCACCCCGCCCCCGACCACCACCAAGTGCTCGGGGACCCGTGAAAGCGAGAGAGCATCCTTGGAGGACCACACCCGCTCCCCGTCAAAGGGGAGGCCCGGGAGCTCTATCGGGATCGAGCCGGTGGCAAGCACGATGACGTTTGCGGAGAGCTCCTCTTCACNCTCACCCCGGATCAGGAGGCGTCCCGGTCCCCGCAGGGTGGCCTCTCCGTGAAGCACCTCCACACCGGAGGCGGCAAGGAGCTTTTCAACCCCCGACCGCAAGGTGGCCACCANCTCGCTTGTCCAGGCTCTCAGGCGCTCGAGGTCCACCTGGGCAGAGATCTCGATTCCCATGCGCCGGAAGGCCTCCGCTCGGCCCAGGGGCTCAGTGGCCGAGTACAGAGCCTTGGTGGGGATGCATCCCCGGTTTAGGCATACGCCTCCCAGGGATTCCTTTTCCACCAGGACCACCTCGCGCCCCAATTGCCCCAGCCTGCGGGCGGCCACGTACCCTGCGGGACCGCCCCCGACGATCGCTATCTCGACGGTACGCATGTACCCCCCTTTCTCGCCGCAAGTGTAGGCCTAAAGGGAGTCCCGGAAAAGCGGTGTCTAAACCCACCCCTTCTGTGGAAGAATCTAATTGAACCAATCATCTACTGATTGGAAACGATATGAAACGGTTGATATGGATTGGCGTGCTGGCAGCGTTGTTGGGGTGGAGTCCCACCGGGGGGATGCTCCCCGCCGGAGGCGCGGGGGGATTCGTGCTCCCGCCCGATGCCCATCCCCGCTGGGGGCTCACCGCCATCCATGCCCCGGAGGCGTGGCAGGTGACTCAGGGCTCCGACGAGATCGTGGTGGCGGTGATCGACTCCGGCATCGACCGCACGATTCCGGCCCTGGCGGACCGCATGTGGAGGAATCCCGGTGAGATCCCGGGGAACGGCATTGACGACGATGGAAACGGCTACGTAGACGACATTTTCGGCTGGGACTTCCGCGATGGCGACGCCGACTCCCTTTCAGGGACGCCCCTCCATGGGCATGGCACGTTCGTAGCGGGTCTCATTGCGGCCGCGTTCGACGCCGCCACCGGGGCCGGGGGGGTGGCCCCCAAGGTGAGGCTCATGGACCTCAGGTTCCTCGACTCGCGGGCATTGTTTTACACTCCTGACTGGGGAAAGCTCGTCCGTGCGATCGACTACGCGGTAGATAACGGCGCCCGGGTGATCAACATCTCAGTCTACGCCAAGGCGACTCCTCCTCCCTCCGTGCATGAGGCCATACGCCGCGCGGTCGCCCGGGGCGTGCTGGTGGTGGGGGTCGCCGGGAACGAAGGCGGCCGGGTAGGGTACTTTGGGCGCTGGCCGGAGGTGCTCACTGTGACGGCTGTCGATCGGAATCGGCGTCCGGCTGTCTTCTCCAACCGGGGCCCCGAGGTGGACCTGGCGGCCCCGGGAGTGCAGGTCGTCTCCTTCGCTCCCGGAGGCAAGCTGATCGCCGGCTCGGGCACGTCGTTTGCCGCTCCTCACGTGGCCGGCACGGCTGCGCTGCTCCTCTCCCTCCATCCTGACCTTTCCTTGGACGAGCTCGTGCAGATTCTCACCGGCACCGCAGAAGACGTGGCGACCCCTGGGTGGGACGAGTCCACCGGTTACGGCATGGTTGACGCTGGCAGTGCGGTCGCCCGGGCCGCTGCGGCCCCGTAAGGCCTCCCACTGGCTCTGTGACGGACGTTTCAGAACCCTTTCGCTTGGTTTCTCTGAGGATTGCTGCTATAATTGTAACCAATGTAACNCAATACAGGCTCAAGGGTCGCTTCGTAGGACAAGCGCCGGGGCTACGATGCATTTTAGAACACGCTTGTTTGGCCGGTCTTGAACGACATGTGCCGGTAAAGGCGGGCCCTGGGCTTGACGCAGGGCGGTTGGCAAGCGGAGGTGATTGAGGTGGTGCAGGCGATGGGGGTGGAGTTGGAGTATGAGCGCTTGTATCGGGAGTATTTGGCCCAGGCGCGGCGAGGAATCCCCATGTCGGTGCGGGAATGGTACGAGCAAAAGCTCAACCAGATCCGGTCGGAGCTCAGCAAAATGGCGCACGCGCGGCCTTTGGGGGAGATCCTGATCGAGATGGGAGCGCTCGACGAGGGGAAGCTGGCTCAGGCGCTTTCCGAACAGAGAACCGAAGGGAGGCAGAGGCTATTGGGGGAGATCCTCGTCNCTCATGGTTGGGTGGANGANGAAANCCTCAGCCAAGCGCTAAGGGTCCAGGTTTTCGAGAAAGTTTCTTGTGATAGCGTATACAAGCAGAATTAACGGCCGCTTGGTTTTGGTTAACGCCCGATGACGAGTCCCAAGATGAGGCCTCTGGTGCAGTGCCAAGCTAGGTAAAGGCGCAGTTCAGTCNCCGTAAAGCCCAACCCCAGGCCGAAAGTAGGGCGAGGCTCAAGTTCGGTCTCTGGTTCA
>MTNI01000172.1 GCA_002011415.1 Candidatus Acetothermia bacterium JdFR-47 | reverse complement strand
CAGGGGGCCGGTTTAGCCGGCCCCCTGCCTACACCATGATTCTCACGTTTTTAAAGATCGCTGTTCTGGGAATCGCCGACGCCCTCGGCGTCTGGGCGCTTGTTGGATTGGCGACCGCCGGTAGTTGGCTTCCGCTGGCCATTCTCATCGTGGGGCTAGTGCTCATAAACCTGGCTTTGCTTTCACGCCGAGCGTATCCGGTACGATATTTAATTCCAGGTTTAATCTTCTTCGCTGCAATGGTCGTTTATCCTATTTTGTATAATATTTCAATTGCTTTCACTAACTACAGCACTGGCCATTTCCTTTCCAAAGAGCAGGTAATCGCTCATTTCCAGCGGCAATATTACCTCCCTGAAAACACAGAGAGCTTTTCTTATCAGGCTTTCCAAACTTCAGAGGGGGCTCTACTTCTGATTTTGAGATCAAAGAGCACAGGGGCCTTTTACCTGGCTGCGACAGATCGCCTGGAGCCACTTGATCCAGAGGATCCCCGTCTCCAATATGAAAACGGCCAAATCGTGACGTTTGAAGGATACTCTCCTCTAAGCACGCCTGAATTAGTGCGGAATTTAAACCAGCTTGAGAAATTCAGCGTGCCGTACGGAGAAGGTGTGGTCAGGCTGGCCTCCCTACGAGAGTTCAAAGTTTATAAACCACGATACCTGTACGATCCGGAAAAAGACACACTTACCGACTTGCTAACCGGGAAAGTTTACGTTCCCATAGAGGGCACATTTACCTCTGAAGATGGAGAAACCCTCGATCCTGGTTTTCGCGTATATGTAGGGCTTGCTAACTTTCTCAGGATCTTTACCAACCGACAGATCACCGGTCCTTTCTTCCGCGTGTTTCGGTGGACTTTCCTTTGGGCCTTTCTAAGCGTTGCTACCACCTTTTGCCTGGGGTTAGCCCTTGCGATTTTGCTTAATAATCCTTACTTGAAATTCCGTTACCTTTATCGCACTTTAATAATTATTCCCTACGCTGTTCCCGGGTTTATCTCGCTTCTAGTGTGGCGAGGACTGCTTAACACCAATTTTGGGTTGGTCAACAACATCCTCAACGCCCTTTTCCACGTCAAGATCCCTTGGTTCCAAGATGCTTTTTGGGCCAAAGTGGCTTTGGTACTCGTGAACCTTTGGCTGGGATACCCATACATGATGATCGTATGTCTTGGAGCGCTACAAAGTATTCCCTCAGAATTGTTTGAAGCTGCGCACGTGGACGGTGCTAGTCGCTGGCAACAGTTCAAAAAGATCACCTTACCCCTGCTCCTGGTTTCCACAGCTCCCCTACTGATTGGTTCATTCGCATTTAATTTTAATAATTTTAATGTTATCTACCTTTTAACTGAAGGTGGGCCTCCGATCCCAGGTGCCCAAACTCCGGCTGGCGCGACGGACATCCTCATCTCCTATGTTTACAAATTGGCTTTTGCCAGCGGAAGGGGACAGGAATATGGTTTCGCAGCCGCAGTTTCGATCCTCATCTTCCTGATCATTGGAACCATAAGCGCGTTTAACTTCCGATTCACCAGGCGCTTGGAGAAGATGAGCGAGGGCCTATAAGGGGTGAATTGAATGTACTGTCGACCTGGTTTTCTGGCTAAGCTGCTCTACCATGCTATCGCATGGCTAATGATCGTATATGCCGTATTCCCTGTGGTAGTAATAGCCTTGGCCTCTGTCAACCCGTCTAACTCCTTCCGTGCAACCGGCATTCCCAAGACAATCGTTTGGGACCACTACGTAGAGCTATTTACGAGTCCACATCATCCTTTCGGCATCTGGCTATGGAATAGCGTGAAAGTTGCTGGCATCTCGTCACTTCTCATCGTGTTCCTGTCAGCCCTCGCTGCGTACGCCTTCTCAAGGTTCCGTTTTTGGGGGCGCCGGGCAGGACTTCTCGCCCTCCTCCTCATACAGATGTTCCCCCAAATGCTTGCCATGGTAGCCTTGTACCTGCTCCTACTTAACCTAGGACAATACGTACCATGGCTTGGCCTCAATACTCACGCCGGCTTGATCCTGGTTTATCTGGGAGGGGCACTCGGGTTTAACACGTGGTTGATGAAGGGGTACTTCGACACCATTCCCCACGAGCTTGAGGAATCCGCACTGATCGATGGGGCAACTCCATTTCAAGCTTTCATTCGAATCATTTTGCCATTGGCACGTCCGATCCTGGCAGTAGTTTACATCCTTAGCTTTATTGGAATTTACTCAGAATTTATCCTGGCTAGCATTCTATTGACGGGTACGAAAGCTTACACATTTCCTGTAGGATTGCGCCTCTTCATCCACGGTCAATACGGGACGCGTTGGGGCGTCTTCGCAGCCGCCTCCATTCTCGGGGCTATTCCGATCATGGTGGTCTTCCTGTCCTTACAACGGTACTTGGTGTCCGGGCTAACGCGCGGTGCGGTGAAAGGATGACCGTCTGTTCTCCTACGATGCCTGACTGGGTGCAGGACGCCATCTTCTACCAGATATTTCCCGACCGATTTTGCAACGGGGATGTAGGGAACGACCCTCCCGGCACCCGGCCCTGGGGGGAGGTGCCCACCCGGGAAAGCACCTTCGGCGGGGATCTCCTGGGGATAGCGGAAAAGCTCGATTACCTGGAGTCCCTTGGGGTGACGGCCTTATACCTCACCCCGGTCTTCAAGGCCCCCACCAACCACAAGTACGACACCGAAGACTACTTCCAGGTGGACCCGGTCTTCGGGGGCAACGAGGCCCTGCAAAAGCTCGTGGAAAAGCTACACGCCCGCGGCATGAGGATCGTGCTGGACGGGGTGTTCAACCACTGCGGGGAGCGGCATCCCTTCTTCCAGGATGTGCTCAAGAAGGGCTGCGCCTCGCCCTATTGGGACTGGTTCACCATCTGGGGGACCGAGTCGTCCGGGAACCCGAGCCCAACTACGCCTGCTGGGCCGGCGTCCCCACGATGCCCGAGTGGAACCACAGAAACCCCAAAGTGCGCGAGTACCTCCTGTCGGTGGTGCGCCACTGGCTGCGCGAGTACGAGATAGACGGCTGGCGCCTCGACACGGTGGAGTACCTGCCCCCGGACTTCGTCCGGGACGTCTACCGCGTGGCAAAGGAGGAGCGCCCGGACGCCTACGTCCTGGGCGAGGTGATGGGCATGGCCTCCTCCTGGTTCAAGCACGGGGCGCTTGATGGAGTGATGAACTACCGGCTGCGGGACGGGATCGTGGCCTTTTTCGCCCGGGGGAAGTGGTCGGCCGAGACCTTCGGCCATCACATCTACGCCGTCAGGCGTAGCTACCCCCCCGAGAACAACTTCACGATGTACAACCTGGCGAGCAGCCACGACGTGCCCCGACTCCTCACCCTATGTGAGGGGGACAGCCGCCGGCTGATCCTGTCCTACGCCTTCCTGTTTACCTACATCGGGGCACCGGCGATCTACTACGGGGACGAGGTGGGCCTTGCCGGCGGAGAAGACCCGGACTGCCGCCGCTGCTTCCCCTGGGAGGAGGAGGGCTGGGATCGCGATCTCCTCGAGACGCTCCGCCGGCTCGCCCACATCCGGCACGGCTCTCCGGCCCTGAGGCGCGGGAGCTTCAAGCTTGTGGAGGCCCGAGGCCGGCTCCTTTCCTTCCTACGTACCGGGGAAGGGGAGGAGGTATGCGTNTCCATAAACGCAGGTGATCAAAAGCAGCAGGTGAAACTCCCCGCGCCCGGGCCCTGGCAAGACCTCGTCACAGGGGAGTGGGTCCGAGCTGGCCGCGTCTCCGTGGAAGCCTTCGGCTTCAGGATCCTGGGGCGAGCTTACGGTACAACCTGAGGTACTCCCGGGCCGAGGCCCCCCAGGAGTGGTCCTCCCGCATGCCCCGCACCAAGAGCCTCTTCCAGNCCTCCGGGGCCCGCAGGTATAGGTCCACCGCCCGGCGCAGGGCAGAGAGCACCGCCTCCGGGGTGTACTCCTCAAACGTAAACCCGTTGCCCTCCTCCCTCTCCGGATCGTATTCCCGCACCGTGTCCGCGAGGCCNCCGGTGGCCCGCACCACCGGCACCGTCCCGTAGCGCAGGGAGTACATTTGATTCAGGCCGCAGGGTTCAAACCGCGAGGGCATGAGAAAGATGTCGGAGGCGGCCTCGATCCTGTGGGCCCATTCTTCGGAGAACGTGATCAAGGCGGCAGCCCGGCCCCCGTAGCGTCCGGCGGCCTCGCGGAAAAAGGCTTCGTAGCGCGGGTCCCCCGTCCCGAGGAGCACGAACTGGATANCCAGGGCCATCATCCGGTCAAAGGCCTCCATCACGAGATCGAACCCCTTCTGCTCGGCGAGGCGTGAGATCATCCCCACCAAGGGGGCTCGGGGAGCGGGCTCGAGGCCAAGCTCGACCTGCAGGCGCCGCTTGTTCTCCGCCTTGCCNGAGAGGTCCTCGGCCGAGTAGTTTGCCCACAANTGTGGGTCGGTCTCGGGATTCCACACCGAGTAGTCCACCCCGTTGAGGACTCCCGCCAGGTCCTTTTTCCGGGCCCGCANGTATTCCTCCAAACCCTCCCCCCGCTCCAGGATCTCCTGGGCGTATGAAGGGCTGACGGTGGTGAGGAGGTCGGCGCTCAAAATCCCACCTTTAAGCAGGTTAAGTTTTCCCCCGTGTTCGAGGAGGCACAGGTGCTCCTCCCTTAGGCCGAGAACCTCCTTCTGTTCCCAGGGGAACACGCCTTGGTAAGCGAGGTTGTGTATGGTGAGCACGGTCTTCGCCCCCCCGGGACCAAGCCCAGCCGCGAGATAAACCGGGACCAAAGCCGTGTGCCAGTCGTTCACATGGATCACGTCTGGGCTCAGGTCCAGGTGCTCTGCTAAATCCAGGGCTCCCCGGGAGAGGAAGGTGAACCGTTCCAGTGAATCGGGATAATCCCCGCCGCCCTCACCGTAGATCTGCTCCCGATCGAAATACGGATCGTGCCCCAGAAAATAAACGGGCACCTCGCATCCAGGGAGCCTGCCCCGGAAGGTCACGCACTCCTTGCCCTCCCCCCTCACGGGGACGGGAAACCGGGAGACCTCCTCCAACTCGGCCTTCCCTTCCACACCACGGTACTTAGGCATGACGACCACGACCTCCACCCCGAGCTCGGCCAGGGCCCGGGGCAAGGCCGAGGCCACGTCCGCAAGTCCCCCGACCTTGGCAAACGGGGCAACCTCCGCAGATACGAACAGGACCCGCATCGGTTCCACCTCCGAGTCACTATGCCCGATGGGATCGAAACCCGTCAAGTGGGAGCCTCCTCCATCTCTGCACCCAAGCTGCACAGTTCCTCCAACTGGGCCCGCTATCCTCACTCCAAGCCTTAAGGGCAAACCGAAGGAGGTGCGCAAGATGAGCGCAATGAAGATCGCAGCTGGAGTGCTCGTGGCGGCCGTTTTGGCCGCAGGGACGTTCGGGATCCTGGGGCTGGCCCAAGGATGGGCCAGCGGGCTTGAGCCCTTGGGGGTGAGGGATGACGATGGAGATGGGGTGCCCAACGGTATCGACCCCGACCACACACGCCCCTTGGACTGTGGAGGCCACGCCTACAGAGCGGGCCTGAATATGGACGCTAACGGGGACGGGATCCCCAACGGCCGTGACCCGGACTTCGCCCGCCCCTTGGCAGGGAAGGGCCGCATGCGGGGCCTCGGATACCGGCCCGCCAGTTGCCCCATGTTCGGCTACTAGNTTTGTATTGAGGGGGGAGGNCCCTGCCCCTCCCCCCTCGGTTTGCCGTGGNCCCGTTCGAAAAGCGTCCTTGATTTATCCTCTCNAAGTGGTACTATGAGCACGCAGGACCGTACGAAGTGCGACCGCGTGGCCGTAGGGTAGTTCCCAAAGGCGTAGCGGTAGGTGCATGTAGGCGGTCGAAATTAGAAGGAAAGGAGGGAACAACCTATGGCCACCGGTAAAGTAAAGTGGTTCGACGACTCCAAGGGGTACGGCTTCATCGAGCAGGACGAAGGTCCTGACGTGTTCGT
>MTNI01000031.1 GCA_002011415.1 Candidatus Acetothermia bacterium JdFR-47 | reverse complement strand
TCGATGAGGTCGCCCACGTGGATCGCGAACTCCGCGTCCTCTCCTGCCATTCGGCTTGCCACCAGGGCATGCCTGTCGTAATGGGTACGGGTGTCCCCGTANACGAGGAAGGTGAAGGGNNGNAAGGCCTCGGGCGGGGTGGAGAAGTAACAGACGGGGCTTTCCGCCTTGTCTGACTCCACCTGGTAGGCGTACCGCGTGCCCGGAGAGAGGTCCGAGAGCTCGACATGGAGGAGCTGCTGGGGCTCGGCGGCTTCAGCTTCGTACGGGATGTCCCCGGCCGCGTACTCGTCTGCCGGCCCGTAGTGCACCGTTCCGGTAGTAGGAGAGTCACTTTGCCAGGAGATCACCGCCTCCGTTGGNGAAACCGGGGCTGCCCAAGGGCCGAGCGCGGACCACGGCTGCGGCCTTTCGACCGCCCCCTGGTAGGCGAGCGCCCCGAGGAGCAGGAGTAAAGCCAGGGCCAAAAGGAGCTGCTTTGGGTCTTGGAAAAGGTTTAACCGGTGCATCTTGGCACCTCCTTCACGGACGGCGGACGGCCATTGCGGTCACGATGAGGTCCGAGAGGTCCTCTGCCCGGTCCGAGATCTCCACCAGGCGCTCGACGAAGTCCCGGACGAGGAGCTTTTCGGCGAGAGGGATGTCGGTGGCGAACAGGCGGCTCATGCATCGCCGCTCTAGGTCGTCCACCCGTCCCTCCTTGTGCTCCACCTCCTCGGCGCGTTGCACCACCCCCTTTTCCCCTTCCAACAGCTTCTCCACCGCTGCCTTCACATCGGCCACCTGCTCTACGGTCACCTCTACAATTTCCCGGACCAGGGGGTGGATGAGCTCTGGCATGGGGATCCTCTGTAGGACGAGACAGTCCATGGTGGCCTCGGCCGCGTTGGCCAGGCGATCGGCGGCATCGATCATGTTGAGGAGGGACCTCCGGGAGCCAGCGAGCAGGGCCCCTTCCACCAGCTCTAACTCCACCTCCCGGCGGACGTCGTCGGCACGGCCCTCCCTCCTGTGTGTCTCCGCTGCCAGCTCCTCCACCTCTTCCCAAGGTTTGCCCGCAAGGTACGCCATTATCCCGCCCGCCATAGCGGCCACGGCCGCCTCCACCTGCTGTAAGTGCTCGAATACCATCCGTTTGATGACATCCCCTTTGCCACCCAAATGGAGCCCCATTGCTCCTCCTTTTTGCCGGAATTCGACCGTCAGGATATACTCCATCGGCATTTCGCAAGCAACCTTGAGGTGATCTGGATGGCGAAGGCACGTACCGTTTGTTTTGTCGGTCATTCCGGTTCTGGAAAGACAGCATTGGCCGGGGCACTGCTCGCGAAGGCTGGGGTCAAAGGGGAGATAGCTTTCGACCAAAGCCCGGAGGAGAAACGCCGCGGTTACTCCATTGATCTTTCAATAGGCGCTTGTGAATGGAAGGGGGGGCGTCTCAACCTCCTTGTCACCCCCGGGTTGGGGGAGTTCGTCGAGGAGATCTACAAGGCGGTGGATGCTGCCGATCTCGTGGTGCTCGTGGTCAACGCCGAGAAGCCCATCGAAGTGGTGACCGAGCAGGCGTGGGAGATCAGAAAGAAGCTCGGCCGCCCAGCGCTCGTGTTCGTGAACATGCTCGACAAGCCCAATGTGGATCCGGAGAAGGTCCTCTCCGAGCTGCAGGATGCCCTGGGCAAGGGGCTCTGGCCCCTGCAGCTTCCGATCCGTGCAGGCGACAAGTTCCTAGGCCTGTTCGACATCCTCACCGAAAAGCCGGCGGCCTTCCAGAGCAAGGCCGAGGTCCCGGACGAGGTCAAGGCCCGCGCTGAGGAGCTCAGGGGGGAGCTCCTGGAGGAGATCGCCACCTTCGACGACGCGCTTGTGGAGAAGGTGCTCGCCGACGAGCCCTTGTCTCCGGAGGAGATCGCTGCCGCCTTGAGGACCGGGGTGGCGGAAGGCGGGATCGTCCCCGTGCTGTGGGGATCCGCCCAAACCGGCCAGGGCCTGGAGGAGCTCCTCGAGGCGGTGTTTGCCATGGCCCCCGAGCCGGAGGGGGGCGAGGTGACGCGCCTGCGCGTGTTCTCCCTCACCATCGATCCCTATCTGGGGCGCCTTGCCTACGCCAAGGTGCTCGCTGGGAGCGTGGGCGAGGGGGACTCTCTCTTCAACCTGAGGACTGGGGATAAGGTCCAGATCCGGGACGTTTACGCCCTTTCGGGTACCAAGCTTGAGAAGACCGGCCGCGCCGAGGTTGGGGATGTGGTGGCCCTAGGCAAGCTCGACGGCATCGAGCTCGGCGATACCCTGGCCGCTTCGGCCGACGTCGAGCCGGTCCCCCCCATCCCCTTCCCCAAGCCGGTGTTCTCCCGGGCCATCGTGCCCAAATCCCAGGCCGACGACGAGAAGATGAGCGTGGTCCTGCGGGACCTGGTGACCATCAAGGCCACCCTGGACTTCGAGCGGGACCCGGTGACGAAAGAAGCCATCCTGTCTGGGATGGGGGACGTGCAGCTCGATGTCCTCGCCGAGCGGCTCCGCACCCGTTACGGGGTGGAGGTGGAGTTCCGGGTGCCCAAGATCCCCTACCGAGAGACCATCCGCAAGGAGGCGACCGCCCAGTACCGCCACAAGAAGCAGACCGGCGGACGCGGCCAGTTCGGCGAGGTGCACCTCAGGATCGAGCCCCTGCCGCGGGGCGCTGGTTTCGAGTTCGTGGACGAGACCAAAGGTGGCTGTATCCCCGGCCAGTTCATCCCTGGGGTGGAAAAGGGGGTGCGCGAAGCCATGCAGGAGGGGATCCTCGCCGGCTACCCGGTGGTGGACGTCAAGGCCGCTGTGTTCTACGGCCAGTACCACCCGGTGGACTCCTCGGAGCTCTCGTTCAAGATCGCGGCCCGGGAGGCGTTCAAGCTGGCCGCCCAGAAGGCCGAGCCCACCCTGCTTGAGCCCGTGATGGCGCTCTCGGTGATTACCCCGGAGGCGTTCACTGGCGACATCATCTCCGACCTCAACTCGCGCCGCGGTCGCATCCTGGGCATGGAGTCCCAAGGCGGCAAAACGGTGATCAAGGCCGAGGTCCCCTTGGCCGAGGTCTTGTCCTACGCGCTTGACCTCAAGTCCTTGACCCAGGGGCGGGCCACGTTCCAGATGGAGTTCCTCCGCTACGATTACGTGCCTGCCCAGATCCAAGAGCGGGTGCTGGCCCAGGTGAAGGCCGGAGGGGATGAGGGTTAGAGAGTGGATGCAGGCCGATCCGCCCACGGTGCGGGCCGATGCCCAGGTGGCCGAGGCAGGGCGGCTGGCTGAGGAGCAGGGCCTGGCCATTGTCCTGGTGGTGGACGACGAGGGAAAGCTCGTGGGCTTTCTCACTCGCAAGGCGATCGCCGCCGCCCCGGATGCCTCCCTCCCGGCGGGGAAGCTCGCCGCCGCCCCCACGGTAACCCTGGCCCCGGACGATCCTATGGAACGGGCAGTGGTGCTGTTGGGGGAACGGCACCTGCTCATCCCGGTGGTGGAGGATGGGAAATTGGTGGGCGTCGTCACCCGAGGTGGGGTGCTCCGGGCCCTGGCCAGGATGGCGGGCTTTGGGGAGGAGGGGATCCGCATCCGCATTCGTCTCTCGGACCCCTTCGAGGTCTATCGGGCCCTGGAGGTGTTGTCCAGGCGCAAGTTGGGCCTGGTGGCCGTGATCCAAGGGGACGAGGGAGAGGTTATCTTCCACGTTAAGGGTCTGGAGGACAAAGAGGGCCTACTTCAGGAACTCAAGGAGGCCTTGGGATGACACCTCCGTTCGGCCGGGCCACGATTCAGGTCAGGACGCAGGCCAAAGAGGAGATCGTCGACATAACCCGGCGGGTCCAGGAGGCGGTGAACTCTCTTGGGATTGAGCAAGGGGCGGTTCTCCTATTTTGTCCCCACACCACTGCTGCCCTCACGGTCAACGAGGCGGCCGACCCGGACGTGCGAGAGGACGTGTCCCGGGCCCTGTCCGCCCTGGTGCCACAGATTCCCTTTCAGCACGGCGAGGGGAACTCCCCCGCCCACGTGCGCTCCGCCCTGATGGGGCCGTCGTTGGTGCTGCCGGTGGAGGGGGGGAGGCTCGCCCTGGGCACCTGGCAAGGGGTGTACTTTTGCGAGTTCGACGGCCCCCGGACCCGGTCGGTNTGGGCTTACCCGCTCGGTTGATCCTCGGGTAAGACCTGAATAGAATTTGGNTTTGCAAGCCAGTGTAGCTCAATCGGTAGAGCATCCGCCTTGTAAGCGGAGGGTTGCCCGTTCGAGTCGGGCCACTGGCTCATCCACCTCAAAAGACCTGGTGGTCCTTTGGGGACCTCGTAAAATAGAGGGGTCCCGCGGAAGCGTTAGCTTCCGCGGGGAAGAAAAAAGAGGAGGGGTAGCGAAGCGGTCAAACGCACCGGGCTGTAAACCCGGCGGCTTTAGGCCTTCGGGGGTTCGAATCCCTCCCCCTCCACCAAAAAAGACTCACCCCACGACCCTCGTGGTTTTCGTGGGGTTCTTGAACTGTGCGGGGTTGCTTGTGCGTGCCGGTGGGTTAAACTTTGCAATCGAGCCCGTGTAGCTCAGCAGGCAGAGCATCCCGCTGGTAATGGGAAGGTCGTCGGTTCGAATCCGACCGCGGGCTCCAGGTGGAAGGGGCGTGGCCATACCCCCGGACATCACAGAGCCTAAACCAAGCGGCCACTCGAAGGAGGGTGAACGATGGCAAAGGAGCAGTTCGTACGTACGAAGCCGCATCTCAACATCGGCACCATCGGTCATATCGACCATGGGAAGACCACGTTGACCTCGGCCATCACCAAGGTCCTGGCCATGAAGGGGCTGGCCAAGGAGCGGTCCTACGAGGAGGTGGCCAAGGCCGACGCCAAGCTGTTCCGCCGGGACGAGACGAAGATCCTGACGGTGAACGTGGCCCACGTGGAGTACGAGACCGAGCACCGACACTACGCCCACATCGACTGCCCAGGCCACGCTGACTACATCAAGAACATGATCACCGGCGCCGCCCAGATGGACGGGGCCATCCTGGTGGTGTCCGCCGCTGACGGCCCCATGCCCCAGACCCGGGAGCACGTGCTTCTAGCGCGCCAGGTGAACGTACCGGCCATCGTGGTGTTCCTGAACAAAGTGGACATGGTAGACGATCCGGAGCTGGTGGACCTGGTGGAGATGGAGGTGCGGGAGCTGCTGTCCGAGTACGAGTTCCCCGGCGACGACATCCCGGTGATCCGCGGTTCGGCCCTCAAGGCCCTCCAGGCCACCTCCCTGGATGACCCGGCGATACAGCCCATCATCGAGCTCATGGAGGCGGTGGACAACTACATCCCGCTTCCCAAGCGTGAGGAGGACAAGCCCTTCCTCATGCCCATCGAGGACATCTTCTCTATCAAGGGCCGGGGTACGGTGGTGACCGGCCGGGTGGAGCGGGGCCGGCTGCGCCCGGGCGAGGAGGTGGAGATCGTCGGTCTCACCGACGAGATCAGGAAAACCGTGGCCACCTCCCTGGAGATGTTCAACAAGATCCTGGACGAGGCCATCGCCGGGGACAACGTGGGGGTGCTTTTGCGGGGCATCGAGAAGGACGAGGTGGAACGGGGCCAGGTGTTGGCCGCGCCGGGCTCCATCACCCCCCACACCGAGTTCCTGGCCCAGGTGTACGTCCTGTCCAAGGAGGAGGGCGGTCGCCATACCCCGTTCTTCACGGGCTACAAGCCCCAGTTCTACTTCCGGACCACCGACGTCACCGGGGAGATCGAGCTCCCCGAGGGCGTAGAGATGGTCATGCCCGGCGACAACGTGGACAACCTCAAGTGCAGGCTCCTCAAGCATATCGCCATGGAGGAGGGGCTCAGGTTCGCCATCCGCGAGGGCGGCCGTACCGTGGGCGCTGGGGTGGTGACCAAGATCCTTAAGTAATGGCCAAGAAAGACATCGTAGTGCACGTGACCCTGGCCTGCTCCGAGTGCGGGCGGCGGAATTACCACACCCGCCGCAACCGAAACAATACGCGGGAGAAGCTCTCCCTCAGGAAGTACTGTAAGTGGTGCCGACAGCACACCCTTCACAGGGAA
>MTNI01000004.1 GCA_002011415.1 Candidatus Acetothermia bacterium JdFR-47 | reverse complement strand
CCCCGCTCGATGCTCACCCTCTCCAACGCCGCCCGCATGTTGGCGTTGGCCAGGCGAATGATCCCCATGGCAGCCTCGATCGGGGAAAGCCCAAACGGCTCGGCCACCTTGCGGATCGCCTCCTCGGCACGGGCCACGTCGAGGCGCATCTGTCCGCCCAAGAAGTAGTCGGGGTTGAGCCTGCCGGTGAGGAGGTTGGCATCGGTGACGGTGGGCTCGGTGCCCCCCAGGCCATAGCAGGCGGGCCCCGGATCGGCGCCGGCGCTCTTGGGCCCCACGTGCAGGGCACCGCCGGCGTCTATCCAGGCAATGGACCCTCCGCCCGCGCCGACCTCCACGATGTCCACCACCGGGATCTTGAGGGGATAGCCAGCCCAGGTAGCCGTCTTCTCGATGTGATAATCGGTGTTGATCTTGAGCTGTCCCCGATCGATGAGGCTAACCTTGGCGGTGGTCCCTCCCATGTCGAAGGCATCACCGAATCCTCGCCCACCGTCCGCGCGATCACCCCGGCCCCGATCACCCCGCCCACCGGCCCGGACTCCACGAGATGGATCGGGACCCGCTGGGCGCGGGCGAAGGTAGTGGTGCCGCCGTTTGACTGCATCGCGTACTTGGTGCCGGAAACGCCCTTCGCCGTGAGCTCGCGGTCGAGCGTGCTCAAATACAACGCGGCCGCCGGCTGGACGTAGGCGTTCAGCACCGTGGTGTTCGTGCGCTCGTACTCCCGCCACTCCTGAGTGATCTCGTGGGACAGGGTGACCGGGACCCCCGGCAGAAGCTCCTCGATGATCTCCCTGGTCCTGCGCTCATGGGCCGGATTGGCGTAAGCGTGGATGTAACACACGGCGATGGCCTCGATGCCAGCGGCCTTACAGGCTTCCACCGCCTTCACCACGTCCTCTTCCACCAACGGCTGCAAGACCTCACCGCGGAAGTTGACCCGCTCCCGCACCTCGAACCGAAACCGGCGAGGGACGAAGGGCTTGGGTTTCTGGTAAAATAGGTTGTACATGTCGGGGCGGTTGGCCCGCTGGATCTCGAGAACATCCCGGAAGCCTTTGGTGGTGATGAGGGCCACCTTGGCCCCCTTCCGCTCGGTGAAGGCGTTGATCACCACCGTGGTGCCGTGGACGAACTGGCGAAACTCGCGGGGATCGGCACCGGCCTTGCTGATTGTGTTGATGACGCCCTCGGCGAAGTTATGGGGAGTGGTCAGGGCCTTTTCCAGCAAGATCTTCCCGGTTTCCTCGTCCAGGCCGACGAAGTCAGTGAACGTCCCGCCGATATCGATGGCCACCCGCTTCGCCATCGGGAGTGATACCTCCTTCCAAGAGTTTCTGAGTGAGCACCCACAGGATCTTGGCCGGCTTTGAACTCAGGTTGCGGATGGTGTGCGGCTGGCTGGAGAAGATGTGAAAACTGTCCCCCGGCCCCAGCTCGAACTCCTCGTCCTCGATTCGCAAGGCGATCTTGCCCTCCAGCACGTAGCCGAACTCCTCCCCGGGGTGGGTGATGAGAGGGTGTTCGTAGTTGGGGGGAAATTCGGCGATGAGNGCCTCGAGCATGCGGTCCGGCATGGGNCCGGAGAGCACGTTATAGGTCACATTCGAATCCTCGATCTTGATGCGGCTGCGGGGCCGCCCNGCCTTNAGCACGAGGGAGTTCCCAGTCGGGGCGGTGAAGAAGTAAGTCAAGGGGATGCCCAGGGCCTCACAGATAGCCTGGAGAGACGAGATGGAAAGCGAGGACAGCCCCCGCTCCACCTGGGAGAGAAAGCTCACGGACAGCCCGGACCGCGAAGATAGTTCCTCGAGCGTCCAACCCCTACGCTGCCGGAGTTCCCGGATTCGACGTCCTATCTCCTGCATAGCTTCATTATAGTGAAAATTTTTCACTGGTCAAGTCCAAACGAAATCTTTTCAGCACCACGGAAATCCGAACCAAAGGCCATCGCACCCGTCTTTCCACGCGCCGGGGGCGTACAATCAACGGGGGTGATGTCCATGCGGCTTTCGGGATACAGGTTCGGGCGCATCGAGGTGGACGGCGCGGAGTGGACCGAGGACATCGTGGTGCTCCCGCGGAAGGTCCGGCCCTGGAGGCGCAAGGAGGGGCACCGCGTTCACCCGGAGGACCTGAGCCCGGCCCTGGCCGAAACCCCACAGCTCGTCATCGTGGGGACCGGTTTTTCCGGAATCCTGAAGGTGTCCCCGGAGGCAGAGCAGGCCCTCACCGAACGAGGGATCAAGCTCCTGGCGCTGAAGACGGCCGAGGCGGTGGAGGCCTATAACGAGCTTTCCCCCAAGAAGAGAGTCTGTGCCTTTTTACACCTCACCTGCTGATCCAGGGAGCCGCTCCAGGCAGGTGCATGTCGCCGTTTTAGCAGTTAAAATCCGTCAAACTTCGCGTTGGAGGTCAAAGAGATGGACGAGAGCAAGGTCCGGTTTCTCGAGCGGTTTCTCTCCACCATTAGCCCCTCCGGTTTCGAACAGGAAGCGGCCGAGGTTTGGCTCTCTGAAGCGAGGGAATTCGCGGATCGGGTTTGGAAGGACGTCCACGGGAACGCGTTTGCGGCCCTGCNCGAGGACGGCGCTCCCCGGGTGATGCTGGCCGGCCACATGGACGAAATCGGGCTCATGGTGTCCTATATAAACGACAAGGGGTTCCTGTACGTCCGCGGCATCGGCGGCTGGGACCCCCAGGTGCTCCCCGGCCAAAGGGTATGGATAAAGGGCAAGGCCGGCCGGGTGCTCGGCGTGATCGGCAGAAAACCGATCCACCTCTTGGAGGACGAGGAACGCAAAAAGGTGGTTAAGCTCGAGGACTTGTGGATCGACATCGGCGCTCGCTCCAAGGAGGAAGCGGAAAAGCGGGTCTCGGTTGGAGATCCAGTGGTGCTGGCTTACGGGCCCGAGCGGCTGTCGGAGGACCTCCTCGTGGCCCGGGGGATCGACGACCGGATCGGGGCGTACGTGGTGCTGGAAGCGCTCCGTCTCCTCAAGGACTTAGGGCCCAAGTGCGCGGCCTTCGCCGTGGCCACGGTGCAGGAGGAGGTGGGCTTGAGGGGCGCCAGGACCAGTGCCTTCGGCCTGAACCCCCAGGTGGGAATCGCGGTGGACGTCACCTTCACCACCGACACCCCCGGCACCGAAGGGGAGAAGAAGAAATTGGGTGAGGCCAGCCTCGGAGCTGGGCCAGTGATCGCCCGTGGGGCGAACATCAACCCCAAGCTGTTCGAGCTCATCGTCGACACGGCAGAGCGGGAGAAGATCCCCTACCAGATCGAGCCCGCCCCAGGGGGAACCGGCACCGATGCCAACGCCATCCAGCTCTCCCGAGCCGGGGTGGCCACCGCCCTCGTCTCCATCCCGAACCGCTACATGCACTCCCCTTGCGAGATCGTGGCCCTCTCGGACCTCGATCACGCTGCCAAGCTCATAGCTTGCGTTTGCGCCCGCATCGATGAGAACACCGAGTTCGTGCCATAGCCCTGGACACGGTGATCCCGCGGAACTTTCCGGGCCTGATAGCAAGGCCTGACTCTTCAGGGTACATTCATCGTGTCTCCACAGAACTTCCATTTCCGACCGTTAACCTCCGGTCGAGCAGGAAAAAGTAGCTCTTAACCGGGCTTACAAGGAGGCATGATGATTTGGAAGAAAGCTTCGCTGGTGATCGGGACAGTCCTGGCTCTGGGATTGGTGGGCGCTGCCTGTGAGATCACAATCAGCGCGGATGGCGACGCGATTTACGGAAAGGAACTCACCATCACCGTGGATGTCCTTCAAATCCACCGCAACTGCGTGACGCCGATTGAGGATACCCAGATCGACCTGTACGGGCTTTCGGTGGTGGACTACGTGCCTTGGCAGGAAGTGGAGCCAGGGCTCCGGCGCCTCGTCCTCACGGTGGTGCCCAACTGGGTGGGCCAGGTGGGAATCGAAGTACGGCGCGAGTGCGTGAAGTATGGCCTCATGGAGAAAGATCTGTACCTCGACGCCGCCCTGGGGCTGGAGACGGCCCAAGAGCTCGTGCCCCAGGCGGCCAAGCTAGTCGCCGACGAGGCGGGCGCGTACCAGGCCTTGGCCCAGGATGGGACGCTCCTGGCCGAACTCGTCGTTGCCGAGGGCAGCGTGGAGAAGGCCGACTTCCAGTTGCTTCTCGCAGCTTCCCCAGACGAGCGCATCCTGGGGGTCCTTCTCCTCACGCCCCTGGACGTGCCCGCGGACACGATGGCCGCGTTCCTCAACCAGTTCGTCGGACTTCCCCTCTCGGACCTGACTGGGTTTGAACCCCAGCCGATGCCGGACTACGAGGACCTCTCGCAGGCCATCCTCGAGGCTCTACGCGGAACGCTATCGGAGTAGGGCCCATGCGCAAGGGAACGCTTTTGGTCGCGGGGGCCACTTGGGCAGCGGTCCAGGTGGCCTCCGCTGGCCCGCCCAGCTCTTCGTTCCAGCTCGGAACCGCAAAGCCCGCCCCCCCTCCTACCCTGGGGGAGCGCCTGGTTACCGCCTTCACCGACCCCCAGCTTCTCCTCTACCTCGGGCTCACGCTCCTCGCGGTGGCGCTTTTCTTCTTGGCCAAAGGCAGGATTAGGAAGTGGCTGCGTTGGGGGATGCTCCTTTCCTCTCTGGCCGTGCTGGGCTTCTACTTCGGGGGCTGCCCCTGCCCCGTGGGCTCGACCACAAAGCTCGGCCTGATCTTCACAAACCCCGCCGTCTACCTCATCCCGCTCGTTCTGTTTTTGATCCCTACCGTCGTTGCCTTGTTCGCCGGCCGGATCTTCTGCGGCTGGGTGTGCCCCCTGGGCGCGGTGCAGGAGGTGCTGGGGATCTGGAGCCGGAAGAAGGAGCTCGTGCCCAAGGTGGTCGACCGCCCACTGCGGTACTTGAAGTACGCCCTGCTTTTGGGCCTGGTCATCCTGGCCATCCTGGGGATCCGGTTCCATTGGGCGCTTTATGACCCNTTCAAGGTGNTCTTCACCGGNTCCGGCACNTGGATCGCTATAGGGCTAGCGGCCTTCTTCGGTGTGCTTTCGCTCCTCATCTACCGGCCTTGGTGTCGGTACGCTTGCCCCTTGGGGGCGGTGCTCGCCCTGGCCACGGAGGCTGGAATCTCCAAGGTAAAAGCCGATCCGGCACAATGCGTGGGCTGCGGCCTCTGCGCAAAAGCTTGCCCCTTGGGGGCGATCGAGATCAAAGAGGGGAAGGCGCGCCTCACCGGGGAGTGCATCCGGTGCGGCGACTGCGCCCTGGCCTGCCGCAAGGGCGCGTTGTGCTAACCAGCGAGCGGCCTGAGCCCAAGAGCTAAGTACACTTAGGGCCATGTGCCGGATGCTAGGCTTTCTGAGCCGAGAGCCCATCCCGATCAGGCGGTACCTGGTGGAGGCACCGCGGGGCCTCCTTCACATGAGCTTGCACGGCAAAAAGGCACCACACCGGGATGGGTTCGGCTACGCGTATCGGGATACCAGCGGACGCATGGCCGTCCACCGCTGGGGGAAAGCGGACCTGGATCGTGTTCCAGACGGACTCCCAGGGGACCTGGATCCCAGCACCACCCTGCTCATCGCCCACGTCCGCAAGGCGTCCCCGGAGTATGGGGCGCGGCTGACGGATCAGGAGGCGCACCCGTTCGCGGTGGAGGGATTGCTGCTCGCCCACAACGGCACGATCCGGGACGCGGAGACCCTCGATGCCGGCGCCGGGATCGACTCCCAAAGGATCGCACGGTGGCTCTCCCGCGCTTGGCAGCCCCGCACCCTAGAGGCCCTCGCCCGGGCCCTAGGGGAGCTTTTGGCCCGGGTCCGCGACTACACCGCGGTCAACCTGCTTTTCACCGAGGGGGCTTCTCTGTATGCCTTCTGCTGCTACACCCAGGACCAGGATTACTACACCCTGTGGTACAGGGTCGCAGGCGAGGCCGTGATCGTGGCCTCCGAGCCGGTGGACGATGGCCCCAGCTGGCAGCCACTTTCAAACGGTGAACTCCTCCACATCAGGTCTGAGCTCAACTTGGAAAGGCTCCAAGTTAGAGGACTTCCTTCACCCTTAGAACAGAAAAGTCACTGAGG
>MTNI01000222.1 GCA_002011415.1 Candidatus Acetothermia bacterium JdFR-47 | reverse complement strand
CATGGTACCAGATGGTCCAAGCTCGCTAGGCACCCTTGCTACCCCCCCAGGTCTGCCATGGTAGTGGTCGTCGGCTGGTCCTGCTTCCACCCGTGTCCTTGGGGTTTTTCGCGGATCGCCCTGACGAGGAGCTCCCTTACCCGCTCCAGATCGCCTCGCCGGAGCGGCTCGCGCAGCGAGAGGCCCTCGTCGTGGGCCAGGCAGGGGCGGAGCTCGCCGGTGGCGGTGAGGCGGATCCGGTTGCAGTGAGCGCAGAACGGTGCTGAGAGGGGCGCTATGAATCCAATAGCCCCTTGGGATCCTTCAACCCGGAAGTACTGGGCAGGGCCACCTCCCTGCGTTGGTTCTGCCGGAAGCAAGGGGAGTTCCATCGCCAGGCGCCGCTGTACCTCAGACACACTCAGGTAGGCCGATCGCCAAAGGCCGCTTGTGATGGCCTCTCCGATGGGCATGAGCTCGATGAACCGGATAGTGAGGCCTCGCTCCAGGGCGAAGTGGGCTAGCTCTACTACCTCGTCGTCGTTGATTCCCTTCATGACAACGGTATTTACCTTGACCGGCCCCAAACCTACCTCTTGCGCACGCTCTATCCCGGCCAAAACGTCGTCTAAATTCCCCCCACGGGTGATCCACCGAAAGAGCGNAGGCTTAAGCGAATCCAGGCTGACGTTCACCCGGTCTAGCCCGGCTCGCCTGAGCTCGCTGGCCAGGCTCGCCAGGCGTATGCCGTTCGTGGATAGGGAGAGGTCAGCGATGTCGCAGCTCTCCCGCAGCATGCGGATGAGCTTGGCGACCCCTTGTCGTACCAGCGGTTCTCCACCGGTGATCCGAACCCGGTCGATCCCAAGCTCACAGGCGATCTGGACTACCCGGACGATCTCCTCGAAGCTGAGGATGTCCTCCCGAGGTACCGGCTCGCCGCAGGCCGCGGAACGGCAGTAAACGCAGCTGAGGTTGCACCGATCGGTTACCGAGAGGCGCAGGTACCGGATGAGCCGGCCTTGGCCGTCGATCATCGTTGCCTCTCCAGCTCGTAAACCGCATGGCCTAGCACCGGGACGACTAGTTTGTCCATAGCCAGGGCCACGGCCTGCGTGGAACCGGGCAGGGCGAACACNAGCTTCCGCCCCATGAGCCCGGCCAGGGCCCGGCTCAACATGGCAAAGGCCCCGACCTCCTGGAAGCTGAGGTAGCGGAACAGCTCTCCAAACCCCGGGACTTCCTTGGTGAGAAAAGGGGTGAGGGCCTCACAAGTCACGTCCCGGGAAGAGATCCCGGTGCCCCCGTTTAAGATCGCAACCTGGGCGTCTTGGTCGTCTTCGATTTCTTCGAGGNCCTTCCGGATTTGGTCCAGGTCGTCCTTCACGATGCGATAGCCCACCACCCGGTGTCCAGCGGCGGTGAGCTTTTCCTGGATCAATTTGCCGCTTTCGTCGGTGTCCTCGGTTCTGGTGTCGCTCACTGTTACCACCCAGCAACGGACCCCGGCCAGCTCTCGGCGTTCATGTGATCCCATGTTTGCACGCTCCCGCCAGCAAGTATAACGTCCCGACGCCGGATCAAGCGCACCATCTATGCCTTGGGGGNCCTCGCTTGGGTAAGATGGAGTGATGGATAGGCGGATGGAGCTGCCGAGGTACCCGGGCTGTTTCGTGTGCGGGGATTCCGAGGAGAACCCGGCGGCACTTGGCCTGCGCTGTTTCTTCGAAGACGGGGTGGTGCAGGCCTCCTTCGTTCCCAGAGAAGAACACGCTGGCTATCCTGGAATCGTCCACGGGGGGATACTGGCCAGCCTTCTCGATGAGGCCTCCATCTGGGCTGCCTCCATGGCTGCCCAGGCCCTTTGTGTCACCAGAAGCCTTGAGGTGGAATACCTGCGGCCGGCCAAGGTGGGGAAGACGCTTGAGATCCGGGCTTGGGTGGTGGGCCGGGAAGGGCGCTTCCTCTGCGTCCAAGCCACGGTGGAGGACCCAAGTGGGGAGGTGCTGGCCCGAAGCAAGGGCAGCTTCCTCCCCCGGTTCCGAAGGGAGTGGGCCCGTCTGTTCAGGTCCTTAAAGGAAACCCAGAAGGAATGAAAAGGAGGGATGCCGTGGAGCTCAAAGTGGTGCGGATCGAGAAGCCGGACGAGGTGAACCTGATCTTGGGGCAGTCCCACTTCATCAAGACGGTGGAGGACCTGCACGAGGCCATAGTCACCCAGGTGCCAGGGGCCAAGTTTGGCCTCGCGTTCTGCGAGTCCTCCGGGCCGGCTTTGGTGCGCTGGTCCGGGACGGACGAGGAGCTCACCGAGCTCGCCAGGAAGAACGCCTTGGCGCTTTCGGCAGGGCACGTGTTCATTATCCTGATGCGGGACTTCTACCCGATAAACGTCCTTAACGCGATCAAAATGGTGCCGGAGGTATGCCGCATCTTCTGCGCCACCGCCAACCCGGTGGAGGTAATCATTGCAGAGACGGAGCAGGGGCGCGGGGTCTTGGGTGTGATCGATGGGGTGAAANCCAAGGGCGTGGAGTCGGACACCGAGATCGCCGAGCGCAAAGCCTTCCTCCGGAAGATCGGCTATAAGTTATAGAAGCCGAGCTTTCTCCTCCCGGGGAAGGCTTCTGAAGNTAGAACAGTTCCGACAGGCGCTCCTTCACCTGGGGAGAGAGGTCGTCTAGCTGCGATTCGTCCAAGTAGAGCGCGTCCTGTTTGCGGAGGACCAAGGCGTACCCTTGGGCTTGGGCGATGTCCCGCGTCACCTCGGTGAGCATGGCGGTTACGACCTGAGAAAGCAGTTGGTCTAGTTGTTGGAACACGGAGTTTAATTGCTGATATTTGGCTAGGAAATTTTGAAAATCGCCCTGTTCAGCGGTCTGCCGGAGGGCATCAAGTTCTTTCTCAAGCGGCTGGACCTTGTCCATTAGCTCTTCGAGGTTTTCCTTGAGGTCGGAGAACTCCGGCGATGAGGCCATCTTCCGGATCAGGGAGAGGTCCCAGTGCAGGGGCACGGCCAGAAGCTCGACCTCCAGTTTCAGGGCCTCCTTCTGGTAAGTCACGTCGTCGATCTCGCCGGCCTCGTGCCGGTCACGTAGGTCCTGGAGGTCCTGGTTCTTGATGGCCACCGCTTGGCTTACGGGCTCGAAGATCTCGTTGAGCAAGCCGGACAGGTCCACGTAGGCGACCTTGGGACCGGCGCTTTGGGTTTGGACCGCGCCCGGCCCCGGGGCCGCCCGCAGGGACGCGATCTCGCTCCGGAGGGCCTCCATTGCGCNTTCGAGCTCGGCCAATCGCGCCTGTAGGCCCGAGACTTGGGAAGNAAGCTCGGACGCTTGAGTGGTGATNGTTTCGAGTCTCNTATCCAACGCCCCCACACGGTCCGAAAGNCCTTGGAGCTGATCTTGGAGCGTGGCCACCTCCTCGCTACCCGAAAAGAGGGCCACGCCTAGAAGCCCCCCGACCAGGCCCGTCCCCAAGGCCAAGAGGACGGCGACGGTGAGCAGCTTTGTAGTCATCTTGCCTCCTTAACGCGCCCAATGGGCGGATGGCCTCGGGGAGAAGGGTACACCCCTTGCCGGATCAGGCAAGTCTTTCCCCGGGGGAATTGTCCGAGGACGGTTTCGGGTAAGAATTCGTGCAGACTATCTGGAGGCGAGGAGGGGTTACATACGTAGCGGGATCCTGCGGCCGCAGTCAGGGCAGCGTCCGTCTTCGAGCTGGCAGTGGGCTATGGAAAAGCCGTGGCGCTCGATGAGTAAAGCGCCGCAGCGGGGGCAGTAAGTGTTCTCAAGTGGGTGGTCGGGGACGTTCCCCAGGTAGACGAACGCAAGGCCCACCTCTTTGGCAAGCGCATGGGCCCACTCCAGGGTGGAAACGGGCGTCGGGGGCGTGTGGAACTCGTAGGCCGGGAAGTAGCGGGTGAGGTGCCAGGGGACCTCCGGCCCGAGCTCGGTGTAGATCCGCTCGGCGATCCCCCTCAAAGTCCGCTCGGAGTCGTTCACCCCGGGGATGACCAAGGTCGTGACTTCGAGGTGTACCCCTTGCTCCACGAGGAGCCGGCAGTTCCGCCACACGACCTCCACATCGGCGCCGCAGTACCTTCGCACCGCCTCCCGCTCGCCCTTGATGTCCACGTTGGCCGCGTCCAGGCCCGCCTCGACGATCGCCTCAAGCGCCTCACGGGTCATATAGCCGTTGGTGACGAATGTGTTGTAGAGGCCCTCCTTTCGGGCGAGGCGAAACACATCTAGCGCCCACTCCAAAAGCAGGGTCGGCTCGTTGAAGCTGATCGAGGTTCCCTGGCAGTGGTATCTGTTGGCGAGCGCGACGAATTCCGCCGGGGCGATATAGCCGTGGCCGTAGCCCTCTTCAGGGTCGCGCTTTGAGATCTCCCAGTTCTGGCACCAAGGGCAGGCGAAGTTGCATCCCCAGGTCCCAGCGGTGAGGGCAAGGCTCCCGGGGAAGAAGTGGAACAGGGGCTTCTTCTCGATGGGGTTCGCAGAGAGGGAGGCGATGAGCCCATAGACCAGGGTGTAGATCTTCCCTTCCCTGTTCACCCGAGTGCGGCAAAAGCCCTTCTCCCCAGGGGCCAAAGCGCAGCGCCTTTCACAGGTCAAACAACGGACCTTGCCATCCGGAAGGCCCTCCTGGAGCAGGGCCTCTTTCATGCTTGGGATCGAATGCCCGTCCATGGCGTGCCTCCCCGACCTGCGCGCATAGATCCTAACCCAGCGCGTGATCTCCCACCCTGTTCTCCCAGTTTATGGCACTTGGCCAGGACGTCGGCTCGGGCAACAATGGTTTGTGGGGGGAAGGAGGCACGATGATCCGGAGGATGTGGGACGTGACGCTAACGGTTTCTGATCTCTCTCGGGCGATAAGGTTCTACAGGGAGATTCTGGGGCTGTCCTTGAAGTATGAGTTCAAGGATTACGCGGGTTTCGACGTAGGCGGGGTGGAGCTTGGTGTTAAGACCTGGGGAGGCATGGAGCCCCCCAGGCAGGGAGAGCCCGTGGTGAACTTCCTGGTGGACGACGTGGACAAGGCCTACGCGGAGCTTTCCGCGAAGGGGGTAAAGTTCACAAAGGCCCCGGAGGAGACCCTCTGGGGTAGCCGGGTCGCCCTATTCCGCGATCTCGACGGGAACACTCTCCAGCTCACCCAGATCGATTGGAAGCGCTACTTCGCCGCCTGCGCCGGAAACTGAATTCCCAGGAGGGTTCTCTCTGTAAGCGACTCAGGAGGCGGGTATGAGTATTTATCGCGAGTTCGCGCGCTTCTATTCCTGGGGGCCTTACCCCGATTACAGCCGCAGGATGGCTGAGCTTCTTCCCCAGGTGCTNGAGCGGTTCGGGACCAAGCCCAAGACGATCCTGGACCTCGCCTGTGGTGAGGGGACCTTCGCCGTGGAGATGGCCCGGCAGGGTTATGAGGTTACCGGGGTGGACCTCTCCCCGGCGATGCTTCGCCTGGCGAGGGAGAAGGCTGAGGAGGCCGGGGTCGAGGTGAGGTTCATCCAGCAGGACATGCGCGGGCTTTCGNTGGACGAGAGGTTCGACCTTGTGACCTGCTGGTACGACAGCCTGAATTACCTGTTGGAATACGAAGAGCTTGTTGTCACCTTCAGGAACGTCGCCCGTGTGTTAAGTTCAGACGGGCTTTTCATCTTCGACATGAACACCCGTTACTGCTTGGCCGTTTACTGGCAGCGTCACCCCGCTTNCGTGCAGCAGGATACCGGGGAACTGTTCGAGGTTCACCGGCCAGACTATGACTACGAGAGGGATATCGCCACGGTGAGGATCACCGGCTTCTTCCGCGAGGGAAATGTCTGGCACAGGATCGATGAGGTGCACCGCGAACGGGGCTACACCTTGGAACAGATCAAACAGGCCTTAAGGGAAGCGGACCTACGCGAGCTGGCCTGCTGGGGGAACCTCAGGGAGATGACGCCGCCCAAGCCCGATTCCGGCCGTATCTGGTTCGTCGCGCGGGGCGAGGGTGGGCTATCCAGGCTCGGCGACCACGTTGTCAGGGTATAGAAGAAAAAGCTCTTTAGCTTCGTGTGAATTAAGGTTTTAGTAACTCCAATAGGGAGAGTTAAATGGAAGAGATTAGAGTAAAAGAGGTT
>MTNI01000158.1 GCA_002011415.1 Candidatus Acetothermia bacterium JdFR-47 | reverse complement strand
GGGCCCATCTTGAGCTAGGGCCTGCTCGTTCGCGACGAACAGGGTGTTCCCGTCCGGAGTGATGGTCATCGCCTCGAAGGACAGGTTCTTGCGTACCCCGCAGCCCTCCCCGGGCATGAACACCTCTGGCACCGGGATCTCGCCGAGCATCACCCCGTCCAGGGCGAAGATCCTGATCCAGGGCCGGTTCTCCAGGTCCCGCTCCGAGGAGATGATTAGCCTGCCGTCCGGGGTGAGGACCACCTCCTCGGCGTCCACCTCGCTTGGGCCGTAGGGCTGAACTCCGGGGGCGGCCGGGTCGGAGTCGAGGAAGGTGACCCCCAGCACCTTGACCCCGTAGATCCCGCAGCAACCGAAGTCGATCGCGAGGGTGTAAAGTCGCCCAGCGGTGCCCTCCTCGTCCGGGTGCTTACCCCGGTTGTCGCAGATCCCGTAATAGGCGCCAAGGTCGGGGTTGTAGGCGAGCCCTGAGATCTCCCCCACCGGCATGGTGCCGAAGGTCCAGGCCTCGGTGGGGATGGTCAGTTCCCCCAGGAACCGCAGCTCCGCCGCCGCTCCTAGAGTCCCAAGTAGCAAAAATCCCGCCAGAACGCCCAGCACCGCCTTCCGCATGTCCCACCTCCTTTTGGGCTGCCCCGGATGGGGCGCGCCCCATTTTAGCGGGGCAGGGTGACCCCCGGCTGGTCTTGGTAAATGCCTCCGGCTTCCTTCTCCCCATAGGTACGGCGGGGCCTTTTGCCCCGGAAGAACACGACCTGGGCGATCCCCTGTCCCACGTGGAGGCGTATGGGAAGCGGCGAGAGGTTGGCGAGCTCGATGGTAAGCCTGCCTCGCCAACCCGGCTCAAGCGGCGTCACGTTTACCAAAAGGCCGCAGCGGGCGTAGCTCGACTTCCCCCAGCACACGCCCATCACATCTTCCGGCATGTGGAAGACCTCCACCGACTCGGCCAGGACCTGGGAGTGGGGGGCAAGCTCNAANACNCGCTCGGCCGCGATCTCCCGGAACAGAGTCTTGGGAAAGTCCACCGGGTCCAGGACCGCGTTCACGCCGCCCAGCGGCACCAGGAACTTCCTCCCCAAGCGCAGGTCGTAGCCGAACGACCCGAGTCCGTAGGAGGGCTTTCCCTCCTGGCGGGAGACGAACGGCTCGATCATCGGGCGCTCGCCCTGACACAGGGCGGCGATCTCGCGGTCCGAAAGGAGCGAAAAACTCATACCTCCACCTCCAGGTCGTAGAACACGTTGGGCGCCTCTCCGCGCAGGATCTCAAGGAGGCTCGCTGCCAGGCTCCTGATCTCCCACTGGGCCACTTTGGAGCCGCGCAGCCGGATGATGTAGCGGAGCTCGCGGAAGTTGGCGCACATTACGAGACGGGTCTCCGCCCCGATGGGGAGGACGAAGCGGGCATCCTCCTTGGGTACTCCCTTCCCGACGAGCTCGTCGTAGAGGTCCAGCGCTTGCCTGTAAAGCTCTGAGGCCTTTTGCCAGGCTTCCTCCGGGAAGCTGGGAGGTCGAACTAGCGCCCGGTCCCGCACGTCCACGTAGCGCTGGGATTCCTGCACGAAGCTCGCCAGCCGATGCCGTGTGAGCTGGTTGGCTGCCGCCCGAGAGATCCCCTCGATGAGGAAGGTGGCGTTTGCGAACTCCAGCACCGACTCGTGCCCAAGCTCGATCAGCCGCCGGATGAGCTTGGCGTCCGCTTCCGGAGATGCCCGGTCCTCGCTCCGGTGCGATACCCGCGCGCAGCGGGCGATCAAAGCCTCCGGATCTNGGGTGATTGCGATGAGCTCTACCTTCACTTGACTCCTCCTTCCTGACGGCCCCGCCTGAGTGCTCCTGCATGATAAACTTTGGGGCCTTTATCACCCAGGTGAGGATGTGAAATGGTCGTTCTAAGGCGAAAGGAAGAGACTTACACCGTTCAGGCGGGAAGAACGCTTGAGGAGGCCCTGCGGGAGCTGGGCATCCTGCCGGAGACCGTGCTGGCGGTGAAGGATGGCAGGATCGTGCCCCTGTCGCACCGGCTAGCGGAGGGGGAGGAGCTGGAGCTGGTGGACGTGATCTCAGGTGGTTAGAAACCTCGAAAAGTTATCGGGTTTTCTGGAAGCCCTCGCTTGGGAGGCGGTCTGAGGTGCGGTGCTCGGTTTGTGGCAGGGCGGCCGTCATAAAGTTGCGCCATGCCAACTTACGCCTGTGTCCGGAGCACCTCGTGGCCCGGGTGGAGAAGGAGGTCGCAGGAGCCATCCGCCGCTTCCGCATGTTTTCCCCNGAAGAGCGGGTGTTGGTGGCCATCTCCGGGGGCAAGGACTCCCTCGCCTTNTGGCACATCCTGGCGAAGCTTGGCTACCAGGCGGATGGCCTTTACATCGACCTTGGGATCGAGGAGTACTCTACCCGCTCCCGCCAGGTCTCGGAGGACTTCGCCCGCGGGCGGGGGCTCACCTTGNATGTGGTGTCCCTGAAGGAGGAGCTTGGGGCCACTCTGGACGAACTCACTCGGCTTGCTCGGGGGAAGANCTGCTCCCTGTGCGGCACGGTCAAGCGNTACCTCATGAACCGGGCCGCCTGGGAAGGGGGGTATCAGGCCCTGGCCACGGGCCACAACCTGGACGACGAGGCGGCCACCCTGCTCGGGAACGTACTGCGTTGGGACGAGGGGTATCTGGCCCGCCAGTACCCGGTCCTCCCCGGGGAGGGGAAGCTGGTGCGCAAGGTGAAGCCATTGGTGTTCCTCTCCGAGCGGGAGATGGCCGCCTACTGCTTGACCACGGGAATCCATTACCTCTACGAGGACTGCCCCCATGCGGAGGGGGCCCGGTCCATNGTGTTCAAGGGCGTCTTGAACCAGCTCGAGGACCGGTACCCCGCCACGAAGATCTCGTTCTTGCGCCAGTTCTTGAAGGTCCGCGACCGGTTCCAGCCGCCCGAGCCGGTGGTCCTCCAGGACTGCCCGAGTTGTGGTATGCCCACCGCGGCCGACGGACTTTGCCGGTTTTGCCGGCTGAAGGAGAGGGTGTCCCATGGCACGCCCGCTTGAGTACGGGGAGGCCGTCCTCCTATGGGAGGAGGCCAAGGGCCGTACCTTCCTCGTCACCTTGGAGGAGGGCGGGGTACTTCATACCCATCGGGGGGCGATCCCTCACGACGAGCTGGTTGGTCGGCCCGAGGGCACGGAGATCCTCACGAGCACCGGCCACCGCTTCTTCGCCTTTCGGCCTCGGGTCGCGGAGCGGATGATGAAAGTGCGCCGCCGTACCCAGATCGTCTACCCCAAGGACGCGGGGTGGTTAGTCCTCGCCTTGGACCTCTTCCCCGGGGCGCGAGTGGTGGAGATGGGGACCGGATCGGGGGCGTTCACCGTTCTCCTCGCCCAGCTCGTCGGCCCGGAAGGGCGTATCTACACCTTCGACCGCCGGGAGGATTTCCTGGAAAACGCCCTTTCCAACATCGCCCGCTACGGCCTCCTGGACCGGGTGGAGGCACAGGTGCTCGAGGCCGGGGCCCCGTTCCCGGTGGAGGACGCCGACGCGGTGTTCCTCGACCTCCCGGATCCCTGGCTGGCTGTCCCGCCTGCTTATGCCGCCCTGGCCCCGGGGAGCCCCATCGCCCTCATCGTCCCCACCGCCGAGCAGCTCAAGGCAGTTTTCCAGGCCCTGGAAGAGGCGGGCTTCGTGGCCCTGGAGGCAGTGGAGATCCTGGAGCGGAAGATCCTGGTGCGCCAGCGGGAAGGGGTGCGTCCCTTCGAGCGTATGGTGGGTTTCACCGGCTACCTCGTCTCCGCCAGGAAGCGCGTTTCCAGCTAGCCCCTAAAGAAAAAGGGCGCCTTTGAAGGCGCCCTTTTACGTGGGTCTTTTGTGCCCTTTTACATGAAGATCGGGGCCACCGGGAACAGGGATGCAAACAGGAGCGCGATCACGCTCATCAGCTTGATGAGGATGTCGAGGGACGGCCCCACCGTGTCCTTAAGCGGGTCGCCCACCGTATCCCCGATCACCCCGGCGGCGTGGGCCTCGGAGCCCTTGCCCCCGAAGTGTCCCTCCTCCACGTACTTTTTGGCGTTGTCCAAAGCGCCACCGGAGTTGGCGCAGTAGATGGCGAGCTGGATCGCAGACAGCAACGCCCCCACCAGGAAACCGGCCAGGGTGTAACGGCCGAAGATGAGGCCCACCACCAAGGGCATGGCCAGGGCGAGGATGGAGGGCACCACCATCCTTTTCACGCCGCCGTGGGCGGTGATGGTGATGCAGCGCTTGTAGTCCGGCGGCTCCTCCCCGGTGAGGATCTTGGGGTTCTCACGGAACTGTCGCCTGACCTCCTGCACCATCACGTTGGCCGTCCGCGACACCGCCCGGATGAGGAGGGCCGAGAACACGTACGGGATCATGGCCCCCACGATGAGGCCCGCGAGCACGAACGCCCCGATCTCCACCTTGGGGCTGATCATGGCGATCTCCGGGATGTGCACCTCCGCGGCGGAGCTTGCCGCCGACCACATGTAAGCCGCGATCAGGCCCAGCGCGGCAAAGGCGGCGGACCCGATGGCAAAGCCTTTGCCGATGGCAGCGGTGGTGTTCCCGATGGCATCCAGGGCGTCGGTCCGCTCCCGCACGGAGGGATCGAGCTGGGCCATGGTGGCGATGCCGCCGGCGTTGTCGGCGATGGGGCCGTAGGAGTCAACCGACACCGTCATCCCCACGAAGGAGAGCATCCCCAGGGCCGCATAGGCTACGCCCAAAAGGCCTCCCAGCTGGTAGGCGCCGATGGTGGCCCCGGCGATGATCAGCACTGGCCACAGGGTGGACAGCATCCCCACCGCCATCCCCTCGGTGACCCCCACCGCGGGGCCGGAGGCGTAGGCCTGGGCCAGCTCCCGGGTGGGCTTGTAGCGATAGGAGGTGTAGTACTCGGAAATGAAGCCGATTCCCACCCCAGCGGCGATCCCCAGGAGCATGGACCAGAAGGGGGTGAAGTTGGCCGGGGAGAGGGCGGTGGTCAGGATGGCGAACACGGCCGTGAGCCCGGCGGCGATGCGGGTCCCGTTCATGAGGATGGCCTGCATGTTCTCCTGCCGCCGCGAGGCCCTTATGTAGACGATCCCGATGAGGCTGGCCACGATGCCTCCGGCCACGTAAAGCAGAGGCAGGAGCGCCAGCCACCAGTAGTTCTCCTCTAGGCCGATCTTGCCTCCTAATTTGGCGAGCAGCCCTTGGATGTCCGCGTTGCCCCGGCCCACGAAGATGTATAGGGCCATCACCACCACCGAGATGGTGGCGCCGATGAACGATTCCAGGAGGTCAGCGCCCAACCCTCCCACGTCGCCCACGTTGTCGCCCACGTTGTCGGCGATGGAGGCGGGGTTGCGGGGGTCGTCCTCGGGGATGTGGGCCTCCACCTTGCCCACCATGTCCGCCGCCATGTCTGCCGCCTTGGTGTAGATGCCGCCGCCCACGCGGTCGAACAGGGCCACCAGCGACGCCCCCATGGAATAGGCGGACACGATCAGCGCCGCCTTGATGAAGTTGATGTCGGCGCCGGGGATGCCCCAGATGTTCTTGGTGTGGATGCCCAGGGTGGCGGGGTTGAAGTCCTTACGGAACAGCCAGATCACCAGCGCCAGCCCACCCAAGGCGAGGCCGGCCACCGCCATCCCCATCACCGAACCGCCGGAAAGCGCCACGTTCAGCGCCTCCTTGAACGAGCGGCGGGCGGCCTGGGTGGTGCGGGCATTGGCGAGGGTGGCAGCATTCATCCCGATGAACCCAGCCAGCATGGACAGGATCGAACCTATCCAGAACGAGACCGCCACCTCCCAGTAAAACAGGGCCCATAGTATCGCCCCCACCACCAGCATGGTGACGGCCATAACCCGGGCCTCCTCGAGCATGAACGCGATGGCTCCCTCGCGGATGAAGTCCTGTAGCTCTCGCATCCGCTCGGTGCCCCGGTCCTTCCTGATGACGTACCAGTTCGCATATGCGGCCCAGAACAGGGCCGCCACGGCAACGAGTGCCGGAATCCCGATCAAGAGCCCCACTTGTGCCTCCTCTCCGTCCTAGGTTCTGGGATAGAGTTCAAAAATCGACCGGACTTTACCGCCGATCCGCCCTTTCCTCAAGAAACGCGAGGGCGTG
>MTNI01000083.1 GCA_002011415.1 Candidatus Acetothermia bacterium JdFR-47 | reverse complement strand
GGCGCTTCCCCAAGGCACTCGGCGCTCCCTACCGGCGCGAGTGACCTCAGGACCTTTGGCCAGGGTGGCGTTGCTCGGTGACGTGAACGTTGACGTGACGCTTCCGGTCCCACGGTTCCCCCTACCGGGAACGGAGGAGCTGAGCGAACGTCTGCACCTTTCCCTGGGCGGCTCCGTGATGCACACCGCCCGCTGGCTTAAGGTCTTCGGCGTGGAGGTGCGCCTTGCCGGCTGTGTGGGAAGCGACCCCTGGGGGGATTGGGCCTTGGAGAAGCTGAAGAGGGCCGGGATCGGGACCCGNTTCATCCAACGCACGGCAGCCACCACGGGGATCGTCTTCCTGATCGTGGAGCCGTCCGGGGAACGAACGATGCTCGGGGCCCGGGGCGCCAACGCTGAGCTTTCCGCCGAAGCGATCCCAGACGGTTGGCTTGAGGGTGTAGAGTGGCTACACCTCTCCGGGTACGCGTGGCTCCGGGACCCCCAGCGATCCGCGGCAGAGTGGGCCCTGGCGGAGGCCAGGCGGCGGGGGATCCCCGTCAGCCTGGACGTAGGCCTGGGGGCCTCTGAGGAGGCCCTCCGCGATCTCCTCCCCCGAGTGGACCTCCTGCTTCCGAGCTGGGAAGAGGCACGTCGGCTCTCCGGCCAGGAGGACCCGGTGAAAGCTCTGCGGGCACTTTCCGCCGCGGTCTCAGGGTGGGTCCTGATCAAACTCGGGAGGGAAGGGTGCCTGGTGCAGGGGGATAGCGGCCCAATAAGGGTCCTCCCCTTCCCGATCCTCGCCCGGAACACCACCGGGGCAGGAGATGCCTTCGACGCTGGGGCAATCCTCGGGACCCTGCAAGGGTGGAAGCCAGTGCTGCAAGGACTTTTTGGGAACCTGCTTGGGGCACTCGCCGTCGGGAGCGGCCCAGGCGACCCCTGGCCAACACGGGATGAGGCCCTCAAGCTCCTGGAAAAAGCCAAAGGGCAGGAAGCCGAATTGAGGGGGCTGCGGGGGTTCGTGTGCCTCCATTGGAGAGATCAAGGGGAGGTATAAGTGGCAGCAGAGTGGAAGGAGCGAATGGAGAGCGTGCGGATTCGGTCCCTTAAGGAAATTTTTGGGGTGGAGAAGCCCGTCATCGGCATGGTACACCTGTGGCCGCTCCCCGGGGCGCCGGGCTACACCGGCTACGGGATGGACTACGTCATCGAGCGGGCCCTGGAGGACGCCCGGACGCTGGTCCGGGGCGGGGTGGACGGCCTCATGGTGGAGAACATGTGGGACTTGCCCTACTACGTGGGGCGGGACGTGCCGCCGGAGGAGATGACCGCCCAAGCGGTGGCCGCCCGTGCTGT
Organism: Candidatus Acetothermia bacterium JdFR-47; assembly: GCA_002011415.1. Taxonomy (GTDB): domain Bacteria; phylum Bipolaricaulota; class Bipolaricaulia; order Bipolaricaulales; family Bipolaricaulaceae; genus JdFR-47. The sequence goes on along the minus strand of MTNI01000083.1, from coordinate 4,832 downwards.
GGTGGAGGAGGTGAAGGTCCCCGTGGGGATCAACGTGGTCCACAACGGCGGGGTGGTTACCCTCTCCATCGCCGTGGCCGCGGGGGCCCGCTTCATCCGGGTGTGCCTCCTCACCGGAGCTCAAGTGTGGGACACCGGCGAGCTCGACCACGGCTGCGCCGCTGATCTCATGCGCAAGCGCAAAGAGCTCTACGCCGAGCACATCAAGATCTTCGCCGACGTGGACAAGAAACACTCGGTGCGCTTCCCGGGAATAGACCTCGCCACCCACATCGAGTGGACGGAGTTCTATGGGGCCGATGCCATCATCGTCTCGGGGAAGATGACCGGGTCGGCCCCGGACGTGGAAAAGGTCAAGCGCGCCCGCGAGCTCGCCACCCGACCCGTGCTCCTCGGCTCCGGCACCACGGAGGAGAACATCGTCGAGTTCCTGCGCTGGGCCGACGGGGCCATCGTGGGCTCGAGCCTCAAGGTGGACGGCGACCCCACCAACCCCGTGGACCTCGAGCGGGTGCAAAGGTACATGGAGGCAGTAAACCGGGTGCGATAGAGAAAAAACCTCCCGACAGCTTGCCTCCCGCCAGGGGCGTGATAGAATTCCCTGGCATGATTGCGAAAGGGGTAGGGACGCCGGCTCCTCGAAGCCGGCATTTTATTGACTCCTTGGATTTTTCGCCCGCCGAGTACGACGCACTCTTTTCCCTCGCCGAGAGGATCAAAAGCGCTCCGGCCGAGTTCTCCTCGGTCTGCTCCGGCAAGGTTATGGCCACCCTGTTCTACGAGCCCAGCACCCGCACCCGCCTCTCCTTCGAGGCGGCGATGCTGCGCCTCGGGGGACGGGTCATCACCGTGGCCGACCCGACCACGAGTTCCGTGGCCAAGGGGGAGTCCCTAGCGGACACGATCCGCACCGTGGGGGGCTACGCCGACCTTATCGTGATCCGCCATCCCAAGGAGGGGGCAGCCAAGCTCGCCGCTCTCTACTCGCCCGTGCCCCTGATCAACGGCGGGGACGGAGCCCGCGAGCACCCCACCCAGACCCTGACCGATCTCTTCACCATCGTCACCTACAAGGGTCGCGTGGAGGATCTCACGGTGGCCTTCTGCGGCGACTTGCGGTACGGCCGCACGGTACATTCTCTCATCAAGGCCCTGGCCCGCTACCCGGGCACGCACTTCATCCTGATCTCCCCCGAGGAGCTCCGCCTCCCGGACCACGTGAAAGAGGAAGTGCTGGCCCTGAGGGAGGACGTGGAGTTCCACGAGACCACCCGAATGGAGGAGGGCCTGGANCAGGCGGACGTCCTCTACATGACGCGGATTCAGAAGGAGCGGTTCTTCAACGAGGAGGATTACCTCAGGCTACGGGATGCCTACGTCCTCACCTCGGAAAAGCTCAAGCTCGCTAAGGAGGACCTGATCGTCATGCACCCCCTCCCCCGGGTCACGGAGATCTCCTACGAGGTGGATGAGAATGAGCGGGCGGTTTACTTCCAACAGGCGCGCTTGGGGATGTTCGTNCGCATGGCGCTGATCGCCCGCCTTTTGGGGGTGGCCTGAATGCTTAAGGTCGATCGGATCCAGGTGGGGATAGTACTGGATCACATCCGAGCCGGAGGCGGCCTCAGGATCTTCGAGGAGCTGGGCCTCGCAGACCGGGAGTATCCAGTGGCGCTCCTCATGAACGTCCCCAGCACCAAGATGGGCCGCAAGGACATGATCAAGGTCTCGGGGGCCCTAGACCTCGACCTCACTAAGCTCGCGCTCCTGGATGCGGGGATAACCGTGAACTACATCGAGGGGGGGCAGGTGGTCCGCAAGGTGAAGCCCGGACTGCCGGAACGGGTAGTGGGCCTTATCCGCTGCAAGAACCCCCGCTGCATCACCTCCACCGAAAGCTACTCTCCTTCCATCTTCACCTTGGTGGACAGGGAAGAGAAAAGATACAAGTGCTTTTACTGCGGTGAACACGTGACGGTGTGAACACGCTACTTATAAAGGACGTGCGGATCGTGGACGCCGACCAGGAACTGGTCGGCGATATTCTGATCCGGGACGGGATCATCTGGGCCCTGGGGCGAAAGCTTCCTCCTCCCCGCGGAGTCCCCGTCCTCCAGGGAGAGGGACGAACAGCGCTTCCGCCTTCGTAGACCTCCATGCTCACTTCCGCGACCCCGGCTTCCCCGAGAAGGAGGACCTTCTCTCCGGGGCGCGGGCCGCGGCCCACGGCGGCTACACCGCGGTCTCCCTTATGCCCAACACCGACCCCGTCTGCGACTCCCCCCAGGTGGCCCGGTATCTACTCGCTGAGGCAAAGCGGCACGGGCTGATCGAGGTCTACCCGGTGGGGGCCATCACCGTGGGGCTCGCGGGGGAGGAGCTCTCCCAGATGGAGGCCCTCGCCCCCTACGTCTGGGCCTTCTCCGACGACGGAAAGGGAGTAGAAGATCATGAGCTAATGCTGCGCGCCTGCCGCAAGGCCGTCGAGCTGGATCGCGTGATCTACCCCCACTGCGAGTTCCAGGGGCTCTCGGACCGTGAGCTTTCCGAGGAGCTCATGGCGGCCCGGGACCTCTGGCTTTGCCGCCGCACTGGCTGCCGCCTGCACCTCGCCCACATAAGCACCCCAGGGGGCCTCGAGCTCGTCTCCCTGGCCAAGGAGCGGGGTCTCCCGGTGAGCTGCGAGGTCACGCCCCACCACCTTTGCCTCACGCGGGATGAGGGGGACTACGCCGTGAACCCGCCCCTCCCAGATCGGGAGACCCGGGAGGCCCTCGTAAAAGCCCTAAAAGGGGGAACGATCGACGCCATCGCCACCGACCACGCCCCCCACACCCCACAGGACAAGGCCGCCGGGGCCCCGGGCATCTCGGGGATCGAGCTCGCCTTTCCTCTCCTTTACACGCGGCTCGTCGCACCCGGGATCATCTCCCTTCCGGAGCTCTCCCGCTATCTCTCCCTGGGACCCGCTCGGATCCTGGGCCTCGCGAAGGGCCTTGTCCGCGTGGGCTACGACGGGGACCTCGTGCTCTTTTCCGATGAGGAGTTCACGGCGGGCGAAGACTTCTTCTTTTCCAAAAGCGCCAACACCCCACTCCTCGGGACGCGCCTCTCGGGCCGGGTGTGGGCCACGGTGCACCGGGGCGAGGTGATCTACCTCGACGGGGCGGTAAAGGGGCGTGATTTTCGTGATCATCGAGAGGTTATACAAGGCGGTTGAGGCTCGGGGGCCGGTGTGCCTGGGGCTCGATCCCTCCCCCGAACTCCTCCCCCAGGGACTCCTCCGCACTGCGGGCTCCCTTGCGGAAGGCTACCTTGAGTTCAACCGCAAGATCGTCGACGCCACCCTGGACGTGGTGGCCTGCTATAAGGTCCAGATCGCCCACTACGAGGCCTTGGGGGTCGAGGGGCTCGTCTGCTACCGGGATACGCTGCGCCACATCCGCGCCCGGGGGGCGATCGCGATCGGGGACGTGAAGCGTGGGGACATCGCCTCCACCGCGGCGATGTACGCCCGGGCCCACTTCGAGGGGGATTTTGAGGCCGACTTCCTGACGCTGAACCCGTACCTCGGCTTCGACGCGATCTCGCCCTTCCTCCCCTATCTCGAGCGGGGTGAGAAGGGTCTGTTCGTCCTCATCCGCACCTCCAACCCCGCGGCGGCCGAGTTCCAAGAGTTCCCGTCGCCGGACCGCCCCCTCTACCTGCACGTGGCAGAGGCGGTGGCTCGCTGGGGGGAGGGGCTCATCGGGAAGTGCGGCTACAGCGCGATTGGAGGCGTGGTGGGGGCCACCGCGGGCGACGCCCTGGCCCAAGTGAGGCGGCGCTTCCCTTCTCTCTTCCTCCTGGTCCCGGGATACGGGGCCCAGGGGGCGGGGGGAGTGGAGGTGGCCCCGGCCTTCCGGGACGGCAACGGGGCCGTGGTGGTGGCGGCCCGTTCCATCATCGGTGCCCACCGGGGGAAACCGGACGGGGACCGCCGCTTCGCCGACTACGCCCGGTCCGCGGCCCTGTCCATGCGGGAGGACATCCGTCGATGGATAGGGTAGCGGTACGAAGGGCGAAGGTGCTTTGTAACGAAGAGGTCGCCCCGGGCGTCTTCCTGCTCCGGGCCGGAGGGGAGTTTTCCGCCCGTCCAGGGCAGTTTTACATGGTGCGGGCCTGGGAGCTGGATCCCCCGCTATCCCGCCCCCTCTCTGTGTTCGACCTTTCCCGGGATGGGATTTCCTTCCTCTATGCGGTACGGGGCCGGGGCACGCGGCTCCTCTCCCAGCTTTCCCCGGGGGACGAGCTGGCCCTGTTTGGCCCCCTGGGAAACGGTTGGGAGCGGACGCCGGGGCGGGTGGCCCTGGTGGGGGGCGGGCTGGGGATCGCCCCCCTCTACTTCACCGCTAAGGTTTTCGGGGAGGTGGACGTGTACCTCGGGTTCCGCGGCCGGCCCTACCTGGTGGAGGAATTCCGGCAGGTGGCCGCGAGGCTCCACGCGGCCTCCGAGTCCGGGGAGGGGGGCGAGAAAGGCCTTGTCACCGAGCTTTTCTCCCCGGAGGGCTATAGCGCCTGCTACGCTTGTGGCCCGAGGCCCATGCTCGCCGCCCTAGGGAAGGCTTGCCGGCAGGCCGGGGTGCCCCTCTTCGTCTCCCTGGAGGAGCGCATGGCCTGTGGGCTCGGGGCCTGTCTAGGTTGTACCGTCCTCACGAAAGACGGCCCCAAGCGCGTCTGCCAGGATGGGCCCGTGTTCCGGGCCGAGGAGGTGATCTCCCTCGCCTGACCTCTCTGTCCGCATCGGGAGCTTGGTCCTGAAGAACCCGGTGATCGCCGCCTCCGGGACCTTC
>MTNI01000046.1 GCA_002011415.1 Candidatus Acetothermia bacterium JdFR-47 | reverse complement strand
GGGTGTCCCTCGCCGGGGGATGTCCACACCACCACCGGTTCCTGGGCAAACAACACGGGGTGGGCCACCTCCATGGCCCACCCCATGGTCCCCAGCATGAGTACGACNGCGGTGAGGGAGGCCGCCCGCATCGACATCACCGCAGCCTCAGGAGCGTGTACGCCACGTCCTCCAAGCAGGTGGGATCCTTGTATTGGGCCCAGAGGATATCCCCGGCGCACGCCGAGAGCTCCTCCGGCCGGAAGGGCTCGCTCACGAACACCCCGTTCCCTTTTGGCTCAAGGGTGAGTTCCTTAGCAGTGCAGCCTGGGCCGAGGACCCCGACCCACACCCGGGGAGCGGCGTCATCGTAAACACTGGTGAGCTTCACTCGCAGGGGCATGTCACATTGACAGGGGGCTTTGGCTGTTTTTCCGGATCCTGCCTGCACGAACTCGATCTCAGTGTGGGGGACGAAAACCACCTTGGCCTCGGCCTTGCCCCACAGGGTTCCCTTGCGCACCAGCGCGACCACGGACAGGCCGTCCGGGTACGTAGGCTCGGTGCGGATCAATTTGATCTCCGGCCCCCGTTCGGTCCTCTCGGCCCTGTCTACGTACCAGATCACCTCGTCCGGGTCGGTGGGCTCGGCGAGGGCCAGCTTCACCGGACAGCCCGTGTCCTCCACGATCTCGGTGGACTCAAGTCCCACCGCGAGAGAGGGGAGGGAGACCGAATAGGCAAGGTCCCCATAGATGACCGTTAGGGCCATGTCCTCAGCCAGTGGAGTGGAGAGGAACTCACTCCCCTTNTGCGNGAGCACCGCCTTGAGCGCTGGACCGTCTCGCTCGATAGAAAGCTCGAGCTCGGAGACGAACCGGCCACTTGTCGCCCCCTTCTCCNGGGCGTCCAGGTCCTTCTCCTCCCCGCCCAGCCGGATCGTTACCTGCACGCTCTCGGGCTCGCAGAGCACGTCTTTCCCCGGGTCCTCGACCANGATGCGGATCTTCCCCGGCTCGAGCGGGGGGCTGGGGCACCACAGGGCCTGTCCCTCGTCCCAGCGCTCCACCGTCAGGGCCGGCTCACCCCCTATGACCTCTACAACCGCGGTGACGGAGAGCCCCTTCTCGAGCTCGGTGGCGGCGACGATCACGTCGCCCACCTGCACGCGGATCACGTGTGCCTTCCCCGCAGCGTCATCGCAGTCCCGCAGTGCGTAGATCGGACCGGCCAGGAGCCTCCCTCCCTTCGCCTCCAAGGGAACCCGGATCTCCTCCCCGGTGCGCACGTTCACCACGAGCACATCCCCAGTCGCGTCCTGTAGACCGGTCACTACTACCTGGAACGTCCCTTTCAGGGGAATCGGTGACGGATCTATCTGGATCTTTCCTGCCAGGGCTGGTAGGCTAAAAGCGAGCACGACAAGCAAAATCGCCTTTCTCATAGCGGCCTCCTTTATTGGCATTATAGCCCACCCCCTCTTGCTCCTTCCGTGATGTGGATCACATCGAGGAAAACTTCAGTAATGTCCGAGGAGGCCACGCTGGCGGGCAATCCGCTCGCACCCCCACAGGGCGAGGAATCCAAGGAGGAAATAGAAGGCTCCGTTGGCTAAGAGAACCAGTAGCTCCGAGGCGGGAAGGTCGCGTAGGCGGATTCCATCGATCATGACCCGGGCGATGAGCTTGGTCCCCAAGGAGAGGGGAAGGGCTTTTGCCCACCAGGTGTTGGCTGGCAGGGCCACCAGGCCCACGAACACGAACTGGAGGATTTGGAAGAAGGCCTGGATGCGTTTAAACACCAGGGCCAGCCCACCTGTGGCGAAGCCCACCCCGTACACCGAGGCCAAAGTGAGGAGGAGAAGCGGAAGCAGGCTTCCTAGATTGAGGTGCAATACCTTACCGGTGGTGGCCATCATGAGCGCGAGGAGCACCGACACGAAGAGGAGGCTGGTAAGGAAGGAGCCCGCGATCCAGGCCAGGCTCACGAACCTGAAACCGAACGGGCACATGTAAAGCTGTTCCAGGGTCCCGAGCTGGGCCTCCCGGATCAGGGCCCAGGAGAGGTCGGAGTAGGCGGCGATGGCGAACGTCCACACCATGAACCCCACCACTAGGCCCTCCAGGGACTCCCCGAAGAACCTGGTCCCCGCTGTTCCGATGAACTTCGCCCCCAGGAAGATGAGGAGGAAGATGATGTACAGGGTGGCAAGGCCTGATATGGTGTTGAACGGGTAGCGTTTGAGCTCTATCAGCTGCCGCCTCACGATCGCCCAGAACGCCCACAGCCTGCTCATTTCTCCCCCTTCACGATCTTGAGAAACACCTCCTCCAGATCTGGCTCTGCCCGGGAGATCTCCTCGATGGCGGCGCCCGCCTCCCGCAGGTGATCGAGGAGCTCGTAGAAGTCGTATCCCGGGGCGAGCTCCACCTCCAGGGTGGTTTCATGATCGCCCGTATGGAGCTTGAGCAGGGGGAACCTTGACCGCAGGACGGCAGCTGCTCCCGGGGGGAGATGTCCCGAAAGGACGATCCGATAGGCCCGCGTGCGGAACAGCCCTAGCAGCCGATCTATCCGGTCGTCGGTCACCACCTTGCCCTGAGCGAGGATCACCACGCGCTCGCAGGTGTCCTCCACCACTCCCATGTCGTGGGAGGAGAGGAGCACGGTGTGTCTGCCCTCCCGAGCGAGCTCCCGAATGAGCCCTCGCAGCTCGTGGGAGGTCTCGACGTCCAGGCCCAGAGTGGGCTCGTCCAAGAGCAGGAGCTCTGTCCCCTTAACCAGGGCGCAGGCCAACGCCAGCTTTTGCTTCATCCCCTGGGAGAGGAGGTTGGCGGTTGTCCTGCGCTTCTCCTCGAGCCCGAGCAGGGCGATGAGCTCGCGGATCCTCTTTCTCGCCTTTCGGGGCGGGATCCCCTGGAGGCCGGCGAAGAAGGCCAGGTTCTCCTCCACCGACAGGCGCCAGTAGACGTTGCGCGACCCTTCAAGCACCGCCGCCACGTGCCTCAAGGCCTGCCGTCGGTGGCTTGCGATCCCGAACACCTCCACCCGGCCAGCGGTGGGGAGGATGAGCCCGCAGATCACCTTAATGGTGGTGGTCTTTCCGGCCCCGTTCGCCCCCAAGAGCCCCACCACCTCTCCCGGCTCAAGCCGGAACGACACCCCGTCCACCGCCACCACTTCCTTGCGGCGGCCGCGGTACACCTTGACCAGGTCCTCCACGAGCAGGGCAGGCATCGCCCGTGAGTATCCAGGCCCGGGCGGCGTGGTTCAAAGCTGGCTACAATGCCTCCCAAAGGGGGGATCATGGAAGCACATGTGCGCGAGGTTCTGGCGAAAAGCCCCGCGGACTATACGGAGATCCGGTGGGAGGAGGTGGACCGGTCCCGCGTCGCCTTCCAGCGCGACCAGCTCATGGCCCTGGAGCGCTCCCGGGAGGCCGGCGGCATCGTGCGTGTCCTCGTGGGCGGAGCGTGGGGCGTAGCGGTATTCACCGATCCGGATGACCTCCCCCGCAAGGTGGAGGAAGCCACCCAGCTCGCCCGGGCGGCGGCTCGCCATGTGCGGGACCCCATCCGTTTGGCGGAGGTGCCGCCGGTCCAAGACAGGTTTTTTCCTGAGCTCAAGATCGACTTTCGGGAGGTGCCGCTTGAAGAAAAGCGCAGGCTCGCAGAGGGTTACAACAAGATCATCTTGAACTTTGCTCCGGAGATCGTGTCCACCGCGGTGCGGTACACGGATAGCCTTAGGCGCCTGATCTACGCGAACTCGCAAGGGACCTACATCGAGCAGGCCATTCCGGACGTGACCGTGTTGCTTTTAGCCGTAGCCCGGAAGAACGGCGACATCCAGCAAGCGTTCGAGTCCATCGGGGAAGCTGGGGGATACGAGATCGCCCAGGCCCGGGGGGAGCTGGCAGAGGCAGCGGCGAAGCGGGCCGTGGACCTGCTTTCGGCCAAGCCCGTCAAGGGCGGCCGCTACACGGTGGTTTTGGATCAGGAGCTCGCCGGGGTGTTCATCCACGAGGCGTTCGGTCACATCTGCGAGGCCGATTTCCTCCTCAAGAACGAGCCCATGCGCAAGGTGATGGAGCTCGGGAAGCGGTTTGGGGTGGAGGCCCTGAACGTAGTGGACGATGGCTACATCCCCGGTGCCCGAGGCAACGTCCCCTATGACGATGAGGGCGTTCCCCGGAAGAAGGTGTACCTAATCAAGGAAGGAGTGCTCTCTGGCCTCATGCACTCCCGGGCCACCGCTGAGAAGACAGGGATGGAGCCCACCGGGAACGCCCGGGCGGTCTCCTGGGAGCACGAGCCCATCGTCAGGATGAGGAACACCTACATCGAGCCTGGGGAGGCCTCTTTTGAGGAGCTCATCGCAGGCGTCGATCACGGCATCTACGCCAAGGGGGCGTTCGGCGGCCAGACCGAGTTCGAGCAGTTCACCTTCTCCGCCGGCTACGCCTACGAGATCGTGGGCGGCGAGATAGGCGACATGCTGCGGGACGTGGTGCTCACCGGGAACGTGTTCCAGACCCTGAGGAACATCGACCTTATCGCCGATGATTTCCAACTCAAGGGTGGAGCCGGGGGCTGCGGCAAGTACAGCCAGTCGCCCCTCCCGGTGACTGACGGGGCGCCGCACGTGCGCATCCGCGACGTGATCATAGGAGGGCGCTGATGGGGATCTTGGAGCGGGCGGCGGCGGCCGCCCAGAGCGCGGAGCTCTACGAGGAACTCAGTGAGGGGATCGGGGTCACCTTCCGGGGCGGGGAGATCGAGAAAGCCTCTTCCCAGACGGTCCTGGGCCGGGCCCTGCGGGTGATCGCCGGCGGCCGCCTGGGCTTTGCTTCCACCGCCGGGGAGGACGAGGAGAAGTTGGTGGAGGCGGCCCTGACCTCGGCCAACCACGGGGACCCGGCCCCGTTCGGTTTTCCGCCCTTGCGGACCGGGGCGCAGGTGGAGGTGCTGGACGAGGAGGTCCTTTCCATCTCCCCGGACGAGCTCATCTCCTGGGGGGAAGAGGCGGTGCGGGCGATCCGGGAGGAGTTCCCGGACGTGATCGTGGACGCCTCCCTTTCCCGAGGCACGGTCGAGGTGCGGATCGAGAACACCTCCGGGGGGGAGCTTCGCGAGCGGCGGTCCTACCTCTCCATGGGGATCGAGACCCAGTGGATCAGGGAAGGGGACATCTACCTCCTATGGGTGGGAAGGAGCGTGCGCCGCAAGGCAGACCTCTCCCCCGAGGCCCTCACTGCGGAGGCCCTGCGCTACCTAAGGTGGGGAGAGCGGGTCGTCCCCGCTCCGCAGGGGACACCACTGGTTCTCTTCTCCCCCAAAGGGGCGTTCGTGCTCCTCCTGCCGCTCATTGTGGGGTTCTCGGGCCTGTCGGTGGTCATGGGGACCTCCCCTCTCAGGGGGAGACTGGGCGAGCAGGTGTTCGACCCCCGGTTCAACCTGGTGGACGACGGCACCCTCCCCTATGCCCCTAGTTCCCGGTCCTTCGACGACGAGGGGGTGCCCACCTCATGCCTGCCATTGGTGGAGGAGGGGGTGGCCAAAAACTTCTTCTACGACCTCCGAGCCGCGGCCCTGGCCGAAGCTGAGTCTACCGGCAGCGGTATCCGCGGCGGCGTTCTCCGCGGGAGCGGCTTCCGGTCTCCGCCCTCCCCCAGTGTGCGTAACATTGTTGTCCAGCCAGGTGAGGGTTCCCTGGAGGACCTCATCGCCGAAATGCGTGAGGGGATTGTCGTTGCTGATGTCTTGGGCCTCGGGCAGGGGAACATCCAGTCCGGCGCCTTCTCCAACAACGTCAGCGCCGGGTTTGTCGTCAAGGACGGCAAAGTGGTTGGGCGCCTCAAGAACACGATGATCGCGGGCAACGTGTACGAGGTCCTGAAGGACGGCCTCAAGGCGATAGGCGGGGAGCCGGAGTGGGTCTACGGCACGGCGTACGTACCCCCCATTCTGGTGGATGGGGTGTCGGTGGTGGCCCGCTAACCCTTGATTTTGTAACAGTGTTATGTTACACTGGTCTCCGCAAGGAGGTCAGTTTGTTTTACGACTGGTTCACCGCGGAAAGACTGGCTCAGGCCCAGCATCAGCTGCGCCTAACTGAGGCGGAGCGCTGGCGGAGAAGGCGGGCCCTGCTGTGGGAGGATCGGCTCAAACGGTCCCTAGAGCGGGCCCTGGCCCGGGCGCTCAGGGC